>JAEWHB010000219.1 GCA_023388015.1 Bacteroidota bacterium | reverse complement strand
CTAAAACCCTTTCTTTCACTTCGGTTGCATACGAAACAATTCCGCCTTTGAAATATTCCGAACTTCCCGGTGCTGAAGTCAGTAAAAAGGAAATATTTCCGCCGGTACAGCTTTCTGCCGTGGCAATACTTAAATTTAAATCTTTGAGTTTTTCGCCTAGAATTATTTCAATCGTATCGCGAGTTGTAGAGTCCAAACGATCACCAATCAATGGAACCAGCTTTTCGACTTCCGCATCGATTTCCTTTTCCATTTCGGATTTGACTTTTCCAATTCCGGTAATCCTTAATTTGATTTTATTTCTCTCGGGCAAATAAGCAAAATGCAGATGTTGAGGCAAATCTTTCTCCCAATCTTCCAACGCAATGGCCAACTCACTTTCCGGATAATCCGAAACCGATAAAAAACGATGCACTACAAAAGGAAGCCTGAATTTCTGCTGAAGTCTAGGCAATACTTCCATTTTCATCAGATTTTTCATTTCAAACGGAACTCCCGGAAGATTGATGATAATGGTATTTTGAAATTCTGTCCAGATGCCCGGAGCCGTTCCCAAAACATTTCGTAGCGCAACTGATTTTTTTGGTAATAAAGCTTGATTGCGATTGAGTTTATTCAATTCCCGACCTTGTTTGGCAAAACGTTCCTCAAGTTCTTTCAAAACGAATTCATCCATCACCAATTCTGTTCCCAGAAATTCGCACAAAGCCAATTTTGTCACATCGTCATTGGTCGGCCCCAATCCGCCGGTTGTGATCAAAACATCGGTTTCGAAAATTGAATTTTGAAATGCTTTTATGATGGTTTCAGAACGATCGGCAATGGAAAGAATTTCCTCCACTTCCAATCCAATTCCATTAAGTTTTTGGGCAATGTAGGCGGAATTCGTATCGACCGTTTGCCCGATCAATATCTCATCCCCAATGGTCAGCAACTTTACTTTCATAAAATTATTTCTTCAAAAATAGAATAAAGAAAGTTCCAAATAGGTAGGATGAATAGGAATATTGTTGAATAGTGTATCTATTTTCTAACGTCTATTCTCTATTTTCTCTACCAACACCCCACCTCTACAGAATATGCTTCTCGGCGTGATAAGATGAACGCACCAAAGGCCCGCTTTCCACATGTCGGAAACCTAAATCTTTGGCAAAAACTTCGTAAGCTTTGAATTGTTCCGGTGTGATGAACGAACGAACCGGCAAATGTTTTTTGGTCGGTTGCAAATACTGCCCAATCGTGATGATGTCCACATTGGCATTTCTAACGTCCTGAATGGTTTCAAAGACCTCGTCTTCCGTTTCACCCAAACCGAGCATGACGCCTGTTTTGGTTCTCGGCTGACCTTGCTCTTTTAAGTAACGCAAAACTTCCAGACTGCGTTCGTATTTCGCTTGAATTCTCACTTCGCGCGTCAGTCGTTTCACCGTTTCCATATTGTGCGAAATCACTTCAGGAGCGGCTTCCAGAATTCGATCCAGCATTTTTGTATTTCCCTGAAAATCGGGAATCAAAGTTTCCATCGTCGTTCCCGGGCTGATTCTTCGAACCGCGCCAATGGTTTCCGCCCAAATGATGGAACCCATATCTTTCAAATCATCGCGATCCACAGAAGTCAAAACCGCGTGTTTGATTTGCATCAGTTTGATGGAACGCGCCACTTTTTCAGGCTCTTCCCAATCGACTTGTTCCGGACGACCGGTTTTCACACCGCAAAATCCGCAGGAACGTGTACAAATGTTACCCAAAATCATAAAAGTCGCGGTTCCTTCGCCCCAGCATTCGCCCATATTCGGACAGCTTCCGCTCTGGCAAATGGTGTTCAGTTTGTATTTATCGACCAAACCACGCAATTCGCGGTGCTTTTTACCCGTCGGCAGTTTCACACGCAACCATTCCGGTTTTTGTACCCTTCCGTCTTCTTTGATGATTACTTCCATAGAATGGTCAAAATTACGAATTAATTTTGGGGATTTAAATTTTTTGGGCGACTCTCGTTGGATTGAATTCGGAGACCAATTTACAAGCGTAGCCAACGAGACCGGGCTCGCAGCACTCGCTTTTCTTTTTTTGCCTTCGGAAACCTCCGGCAACAAAAGAAAGAGCTCAGACAAATGCCTTCATCCCTGTCGCAAAATAAAAGTCCAGAAAACAACTACAAGGTTTACATGATTCGAAGTTCGTCCCAATCATTGAAAAAACCTCCAAGGTTTTCTTCAGAACGCTGATAAACCTTGGAGGTTTCTTTTAAAGAAATTCGAGATTTAAAGTTTGTGAAGAACAAATTCCCCTCCTTCGGAGGGGTTAGGGGAGGCTCCTCTGCCACTCCCAAGCCGTACGCATCGATTCTTCCAACGAAGTTTCAGGTTTCCAGCCCAATTCATTTTCGGCTAAACCATTGTCCGCAAAAGCTTCGATGATGTCCCCTGCTCTTCTGTCCACCAGTTTATAGTTCAATTTCAGATTATTGACGGTTTCAAAAGCCTTTACCACTTCCAAAACCGTTGAACCAATGCCCGTTCCCAAATTGAAAACTTCCAGATTGGATTTATTTTGCTTTTGAATTAATCTTATCAAAGCTTTTACGTGTGCATCCGCCAAATCGCAAACATAGATATAATCCCGAATGGCCGTCCCGTCACGTGTCGGATAATCACTTCCAAATACCGATAAAAACTCCCGAATTCCGGCTGCAGTCTGCGTAACAAACGGCACTAAATTATTGGGAACGCCTTTGGGTAATTCTCCAATCAAAGCCGTCGGATGCGCACCCACCGGATTGAAATAGCGAAGTGAAATTACATTTTTCTCAAAAGCCGCTACGAAATCTTCCAAAATCTCCTCGCCCATTTGTTTGGTTTTGGCATAAGGCGATTCTGCTTTTTTGATTGGAGCCGATTCGTCAATCGGCATTTTATCGGCCTGACCGTAAACCGTACAGGAAGAACTGAAAATAAAGTGATCCACTTCGTTTTCATTCATCGCTTCCAGTACATTTAACAATCCTAAAAGATTGTTTTTATGGTACATCAAAGGCTTTTGGACACTTTCGCCTACGGCTTTGTGCGCTGCGAAATGAATGACACCATCGACTTTGTTGTTTTGAAAAAATTCATGGACCAAAACGCTTTCTTTTAAATCAATCTGGTGAAATTCTGGTTTGATTCCGGTAATTTCCGCAATCCGGTCCAAAACGAATAATTCGGAATTCGATAAATCATCGATGATCACCACTTCATATCCGGCTTCCTGTAAAGCCACGGCTGTGTGCGAGCCAATGTATCCTAATCCGCCTGTGACTAATATTTTTTGTTTCAAGTTTATTTATTTACTTTTCTTAGTTCTTCCTTTTTAATTATTGTCCCACAAGGACGAGGATTAAAAGAGCTATATCTAATTATTACATCTTCAATTAAATCAGGATATCTCAATTCATTAAATTGGTTCTCAATAACTTCAAAATTAAATGAACTTCCACCCACTAAATCCACCACCAATATTTTGAACTTTTCTTTTTTTTCGAATTCATTTGAAAGGTTTAATTTAAAACTTCCATTATGGTCAGTCTCAACACATAAATCAGTTTCGATTAAACAAATCTCTGCAGTAGTAGGAAAACCCTCTTCATCAATTGTGATACCCTCAATAAATCTTTCCTGTCCAAAAACAAAAAATGAAAGAAGAAATAAGATGGATACTATTTTAGATTTCATTTTCAAATCTTCAAATTTCCAAATCAATTAAAAAACGCTTTCACGCTTTCAACAATAAATTCTAACTGTTCTTTATCCAATTCCGTATGCATCGGCAAAGAAATCACTTCTTCAATCAATTGATTGGTATTGGGGAAATCAGCGTCGTTGTAATTCCCGGTATCGTAAGCTTTTTGTTTGCGCAAAGGAACCGGATAATAAATCATCGCCGGAATGCCTTTGGACTCCAAGAATTCTTTCAACGCATTTCTTTTTCCATTGAGAATTCGCA
>JAEWHB010000162.1 GCA_023388015.1 Bacteroidota bacterium | reverse complement strand
TTCTTGCTTTCGCCATGGTTGTTTGAATTTCAAGTGTGCAAAAATAGGCTTTTTTACAAATTCCCCCAAAAATACCGGGTAAAAATAAAAAACCCTCAATTGTTTTCTAACAAATTGAGGGTTAAATATTTCTGTGTGGATTGTTTTAGAAGAAATATCCGACTGAAAGATTCAGCATATTGGATCTGTTTTCTGTCTGAAATTCACCAACTCCGGCGATGTTATATTTCGTAATATTTTTTCCCAAACCGAATTCATAACGCAAATCGATGTTCAGGTTTTTGATGTTTACACCCGTTCCAATTTGCCAACCCAGACCAATTTCGTCTCTTTCATCGGCATCGGGGAAATTAATTCCGTCAGAATCGATTGTATCCTCAAAATTCAGTGAAAACACAGGTCCGGTCTGAACTTGTACCAATCCCATTGCGAAAGTTTTCCCCACATTAATGGGAATGTCCAATCTGCTTTTTTTCACGTCAATGCTTTCGCCATTTTCTTCAAATTCGTTTTTAAATGCGGTATAAAGCAATTCGGGCTGAACATACAGTCCGCCTGCTTTGATTCGTACCATAGCTCCACCTTGGAATCCCACGGAACCTTTTCCTTTCTCGTCAATCACACCGTTGAGCGCGGTAATGGCACCTTTGTCGGCGTTAAAAACAAGACCGGCTTTCAATCCGAAGTTGATGTTTTGCGCATAAGCGTTCAGCGCAAATAGGAAAAACCCCAATAACATTAATTTTTTAGTCACATTCATTTTGTTGATTTTTTATGTTTTTGAATAATTTACTTTTTGTTTGAATTTGCTTTTTCGTCCAATAAAACCTCTCGCAATTTGGTAAAGAGTTTTGAAGAATAAACGAAATCTATCACCGCTTCATTGTCCGCCGTTAAAATTTCATTTTTATCACCCGACCATTCCAGATAGCCATCTTTCAGGAAAACGATGGTTTCGCCAATTTCCATTACGGAATTCATATCGTGGGTGTTGATGATGGTTGTGGTGTTATATTCGACCGTTAATTCTTGCAAAAGCTGGTCAATTACCATAGAAGTTTTGGGGTCAAGCCCCGAATTAGGTTCGTCGGCAAAAAGGTATTTGGGTTTGTTGACGATGGCACGTGCGATGGCAACCCTTTTCTGCATTCCACCCGAAATTTCAGAGGGGAATTTGGAGAAAGATTCTGTAGTCAGATTTACGCGCTCCAAAACTTCTTCCGAACGCTTGTTCATTTCTTTCATGGACAAATCGGAGAACATTTCAAGTGGAAATCTTACGTTTTCCAAAACGGTCATGGAATCAAACAAGGCACTTCCCTGAAAAACGGTTCCGATTTCGCCTCTAAGCTTTTGGCGTTCTTCATAACTGAATTTGGTGGTGTCACGACCGTCAAATAAAATTTCTCCCGAAGTCGGTGTAATCAATCCGGTCATTGATTTCAGAAAAACCGTTTTTCCAGAACCCGATTGACCAATTATCAGATTGGTTTTTCCGGTTTCAAAAACCGTCGAAATTCCTTTGAGCACTTCAATGTCTTCAAACTGCTTTTTTAAATTCTTTACTTCAATCATCAGCTCAAAATCGTTTGGGTTAACACTAAATTCAGGATAATTAAAATTACCGAAGTCCACACCACAGCAGAAGTACTGGAACGTCCGACTTCAAGCGAACCCCCTTTCACGTGGTAGCCGTAATAAGCAGGAACCGTTGCAATCACAAAGGCAAAACAAACGGTTTTCACGAAAGTATAGACAAAAAGCCGAGTCGCCATGGGCATTTGAAGACCCGTAATGTAATCGGATCGGGACCACATTTGCGTTACTTCTCCGATTAAATATCCGCCGACAAGTCCCATTGCAATACTAATCATAATTAAAATCGGATTGAACAATACCGCAGCTACAATTTTGGGCATTACCAAAAAGGAAGGAGAATTGATTCCCATTACGTCCAGCGCGTCGATTTGTTCGGTAACTCGCATGGTTCCGATGCTCGAAGCAATGTACGAACCTACTTTTCCGGCCAAAATCAAAGAAATAATCGTAGGCGAGAATTCAAGAATCAAAACTACTTTGGTCGCATAAGAGATATAATAATTCGGAACCGGAATATCGGCTCCCTGAAAGTTTTGAGCCATCTGAATTGCCGTTACAGCACCCATAAAAAGGGATATAAAGGCAACCAGCCCTACGGAACTCATTCCCAAATCATAAATCTCCCGCATGATAAGCTTTCGGAACACCTTTGATCCTTGTGGCTTTTTAAAGACTTTTTTCAGGAACAAAAAATAGGCTCCTATATAACCTAGTAGTTTTAACATACCCTGCAAAATTATGACTTTTTTTGTCATACAAGTTTTTTTAACTTTCGCAAATGAAACCGGATTTGCTAAAAAATTATCTTCCGCCGGGCGCAATGCCCTTCATTTCAGATTGGCTGGAAGATGTGGGCGTTGTTATAAAAATT
Source organism: Bacteroidota bacterium (assembly GCA_023388015.1). Classification (GTDB taxonomy): domain Bacteria; phylum Bacteroidota; class Bacteroidia; order Flavobacteriales; family Weeksellaceae; genus Moheibacter. The sequence continues at coordinate 3,682 of JAEWHB010000162.1, read as the reverse complement.
AAAAATTCGCGCCGAACCAAATTGGGCGATTATAAATTTGATCGACAATCCGGGCTTCATCAAATCAGTATTGACAAAGAACTTCAAACAGATGCTTTCTTTTTTGTGCTCACGCACGAAATCGCTCATCTAAAGGTAAATCAAGCGTTCGGTAGGATGGTTAAATCACATGGAATCGAATGGAAAATCACATTTGGAAAAATGCTGGTGGAATCCCTGGAAATTTATCCGGAAAACTTAAAACCTTTCATTCTGAACCATGCCCGAAGCCCCAAAGCCAGCGTGGGCGCCGATAAATTTCTGTTTCAAAAATTATTTCTTCATGAAGATCATCGGGAAAAGTTGGTTGAAAACATGAGCGAAAATCAAAAATTCAGGATTGGAAAAAGGGTTTTCGAGCGAGGTTCCAAGCGAAAAATAAGGTATCTTTGCAGAGAACTGAAAACAGGAAGATTGTTTTTGGTAAACGGGCAGGCAATTGTAGATGAAATAATCAAGGAATGAAAAATAATTACTTTGGAGTGATCATGGCTGGTGGAATTGGTTCTCGTTTTTGGCCGCTCAGCACAACAGAATATCCCAAACAGTTTCACGATATTTTAGGAACCGGAAGAACTTTTCTTCAAAATACGTTTGATCGGCTGAAAAAAATAATTCCTGTTGAACAGATTTATGTGGTTACTTTGGAAGAATATGCAGATCTTACCCTTCAACAACTTCCGGAACTTTCAGAAAATCAGGTTATTGCAGAGCCAAGTGGAATGAACACGGCGCCTTGTAATCTTTATGCAGCCAAACTGATTCAGGAAATCAATCCTGAGGCCAACATCGTAGTAGCGCCTTCAGATCACGTCATTTTGAACGAAGACATTTTCATCAAAAAACTTCAGCTTGCATTGAACGAATCGGAGAAGAAGGAAAGCTTGATCACGCTTGGGATTCAGCCCACAAGACCTGACACCGGCTACGGATACATTCAGTTCATCGATAATTCAAAATCGGAAATTAAAAAAGTAAAAACTTTTACCGAAAAACCCGGGATTGAATTGGCCGAAGTACTTTACAAATCAGGAGATTTTCTATGGAATGCCGGCATTTTTGTCTGGAAAGCCAAGACAATTTTAAGTGCTTTTGAACAACATCTTCCGGAAATGTTTGAATCATTTCAGAAAATAAAACATCCCTTAAGCTCTCCTGAAGGAAAAGAAAAAATCAAATTGATTTATTCGACGGTTCAGATGATTTCCATCGACAATGGAATTTTGGAAAAGGCTGACAATGTGTTTGTTATTCCTTCTTCGTTTGGTTGGTCAGATTTGGGAACCTGGAAGTCGCTTTATGAGAATTCCGAGAAAAACGGTGGTAATAATGTCAAAAAAGGGAAGCACATTCTCACTTACAACACCAAGGATTCTTTGATTTATACTTCGCAAAACAAAGCCATCATTGTGGATGGACTCGAAGACTACATTGTGGTTAATACCCGTAGGGCTTTGCTGATTTGTCCGATGGACAAAGATCAGGCTATCAAAGCTTTTGTCAGCGATTTGAAACTGAACAAAGGCGAGAAATTCGTTTAAGGATTATTTCTTTTATCGTATTCAAGATTAATTTTATCCACTAAATATTTCCTTCCGATTAATTCGGAACAAGTCAGAATCGCTCCGATTGTAACGCCCAAAATCCCGTGCATACTGATGCTTTGCCCGGTCAGGAAAAGGTTTTTGATTTTTGTACGTGGCGAGAGATAATTCCGCATCGGGAAATCGGCATCTTTGGCAAATCCGTACATACAACCCGTGGAACTCCCGATGTAATCCCGATAGGTCAGGGGAGTGGCGACATAAGTCGATTGGATGCAATCACGGATGTTTGGGAATTTTTTTTCCAATTCGTTCAGAAGATTTTCGGTTTTTTCTGCTTTGAATTTTTCATATTCCGAACCGCGATCATCCTTTTCTGCAACCGTATTAAAAGAATCTTTCCATTTCTCAACATCTTGGTAATGCATATAGGTCAATACACTTATTCCATCAGAAAATCCGTTGTTTTCAGATTTTGCACTAAACGAAACCATATAGCCTTCCGGCCAACTATTTTCTCCATAATCAGCACTTGTCCAGACATTTGTCTCATTTTTAAAATGGTAATAATTATGCTTCAAATAGGGAAAACAATCGGGTTTGAGCGTGATGTACAAACTAAAGGAGGAAATCGTGTCTTCCGACTCCGAAATTCTTTTTAAATAGGATTTTCTTAGATGAAAATTTTCAATCAGACTTAAAGTTATTTTGGGGTCAATGTTTGAAATGAATTCTTTCCCTTTGTAAATTGCTCCATCCGAAGTTTTGACAAACTCAACTTCACCCAAATCATTCGCCGAAATTGAAACCACTTTTTTGTGTTTGAGAACGGTTCCGCCCAGTTTTCGGATTTCTTTGATCAGCAATTTCGAAATCTGACTTCCGCCATTCACGCAGCGCCAGGCACTTTCGATGTAGGAATTAATCGAAAGCGAATGCACATAAAAAGGCGTTTTATTTTCAACTCCTGCATAGAGAAAATTCGTTCCGGCTAGGACTGCCCGCAGTTTCGGATTATCGGTCAGCTCATTGATGACTTCGCTCGCTTTGAGCGACATCAGATTTTCATTGGAAACCGGATTTTCATTGGATTCAACTTTATAAAGAGGGAAGCTTTCGCAGATTTCTTTCATTTTTTCGACATACTGCCGGATGGCTTTTTCTTCCTCCGGAAAAAATTTTGTCAATTGTTTTACGAAATTTTCAGCGCCCTGCGCATAAGGATACTCGTTTTCATCACCGTCAAAAGTCACAAAATCGTATCCGTCAGGGTTCATTCGCTGTAATTTCAGCTTGTCTGCAATGCCGAGATAATGAAAATATTTGTGAAGATTTTGGCCGGGCAAAAGTCCGCCGATGTAATGAACGCCCGTATCAAAAATGACTTTGTCGCGCGAAAACGTCTGAAGATTTCCGCCAAACTGCTGGTTTTTTTCCAACACCAAGACTTTTTTGCCTTCACGCGCCAAAATATTGGCACAGACCAATCCGCCCAAACCGCTCCCAATGATGATGATGTCAAATTCTTCCTGCATTTTTGTTTTTCAAAACCCTCAGATTATTTTCTTCGAAAAAGATTTCCCAATCCCCTAAATTAACCAAATTTTCAAACCGAACTTTCTCCTTTTCATTTTGAAGAATTACAAAATCGCCCACCGAAAACACTTCCGGATACTCCATGTGAAAACGAACCGGAAAACGATTGACCGTAAAGGTATTTTGCGCAATTTGAATTTTCTCTGCGTCCTCGTCCCAAGCATCTACCGATCGATGCGCCGAATCGTAAACCAATAAAAAATCCAAAACGCCATATCCGCAACCCAAATGCAGAATTCGAGCTCTTACCGGCAGGACTGAAAGAAGTTTATGGTATAGTTTTTTGTTCGTTTCAAATTCGTTTTTAAATTCTTTCTGAATGTATTTGGGTTTGTATATGTAATTGAAATTTAATTTGTTACGAAAATAATTCTCATCTTCATCTTTTCGTTTTAATTCGATGAATTTTTCCTTGAAATAGCGACTGATTTTTCTAGTCCTTTCGGAATAATTCTTTCCCCAACTTTCATCATCGTGGCGGATCGCCGGAAGAAATTCCAAAG
>JAEWHB010000160.1 GCA_023388015.1 Bacteroidota bacterium | reverse complement strand
ATTAAAATGGCAATTACTATGCCAATTAAACATATGTTAAACCCGCTAAATGTTAAATTTTAAAGATGGCAAAACTTACGTCAAGAAGTGAGGATTACTCCAAGTGGTACAATGAGTTAGTGATCCAAACTGGTATGGCAGAAAACTCAAAAGTGAGAGGATGTATGGTAATCAAACCCTACGGCTATGCAATTTGGGAAAAAATGCAACAGGAATTGGACAGAATGTTCAAAGAAACCGGACACCAAAACGCTTATTTTCCGCTTTTTGTGCCCAAAAGTCTTTTTGAAGCGGAAGAAAAAAACGCCGAAGGTTTTGCAAAAGAATGCGCGGTTGTCACACATTACCGATTGAAAAACGATCCGGACAATGAAGGAAAACTAATGGTTGATCCGGAAGCCAAATTGGAAGAAGAACTCGTGGTAAGACCCACATCTGAAGCCATCATTTGGAGCACTTATAAAAACTGGATTCAATCCTACCGTGATTTACCGATCCTTATCAATCAATGGGCAAATGTTGTACGATGGGAAATGCGCACCCGACTTTTTCTGCGCACCGCTGAATTTTTGTGGCAAGAAGGTCATACGGCGCATGCAACCAAAGAGGAAGCCTGGGAAGAAACTAAAAAAATGCTGGATGTTTATGCTGAATTTGCCGAGGGATTCATGGGAATTCCGGTAATAAAAGGAGCCAAAACACCCAACGAACGCTTTGCCGGTGCCGAAGAAACTTTATGTATAGAGGCGCTTATGCAAGACGGAAAAGCACTCCAGGCCGGAACCTCACATTTTTTAGGGCAGAATTTTGCCAAAGCATTTGATGTGAAATTTGCTTCAAAGGAGGGCTCATTAGAATATGTCTGGGCGACTTCTTGGGGTGTTTCGACCCGATTAATAGGAGCTTTGATTATGACACATTCAGACGATAACGGCTTGGTTTTACCTCCAAAACTTGCCCCGATTCAGGTGGTAATAGTTCCGATTTATCGCGATGAACAACAAAAAAACGCCATTTCTGAAGTGGCTGAAAAACTAGTTGCTGAATTGAAATCCAAAGGAATTTCAGTTAAGTTTGATGATGATGACAATGTAAAACCAGGTTGGAAATTCAATGAATATGAATTGAAAGGTGTTCCGTTAAGAATTGCTATAGGGCCGCGCGATTTAGAAAATGGTCAGGTTGAGTTGGCAAGAAGAGATACACTTGAAAAATCCTTTGAAAAACTTGACGGACTAGCCGAAACAATTGAGCAGAAATTGGAAGAAATTCAGGAAAATATATTCAACAAAGCTTTTGAATTCCGTAACAACCACATAACTGAGGTTGCTACTTATGAGGAATTTAAAGATGTGCTGGAAAATAAAACCGGATTTGTTTCTGCTTATTGGGACGGTGATTCGGAAACAGAAGAGAGAATCAAAGCTGAAACAAAAGCCACAATCCGCTGCATCCCCTTTGATGAGGTGGACTTGGAAGGGAAAAATGATTTCTATTCCGGCCAACCCGCTAAATTTAAAGTATTGTACGCCAAAGCTTATTAATTTTTAACAATTTATTATATCCACAAAGAACCTACTTGGTCTAATTATTGAGGTATACGCGCTTTCTAATTGATATATGAAAAATATACTTTCCATCATGGTTATATTATTGGGCTTTGGCTTTTCATTTGCCCAAAATAAACCAATCGTAAACGATAAAGCTTCTAAACACAAAAATATAAATTTTGAAAAATGGAGTCAGGAGTTGGATTTAAGCGAGGCGCAAAAGAAGCAAATCCTTGAGATTAAATCAAAGTATAATTCTGATATTACCGCATTACGCACTTCCGGTACTTTGGACGAGCAACAGGCTCAATCATTGTTTGAGAAACAAGAATCTGATGTCAAAAAAGCACTGACACCCAGTCAATTAGAGAAATCTAATTTAATTGAATTAAGGAAGTCCAAAGAGAGGAACAAGTCATCTGTTCCCAATTCGACAAATAAATAAATCTCATCAAACCGAATCTATGCCTTCTATGAAGAAGGCATTTTTATTGAAAATTAAAAAAGAATGTTAGCCAAAAAGATTTTTACATTATCCGTACTATTGATTAGTATGATTGCGTATTCGCAGAGTTTTACCCTTACAGGAAAAGTTACTGATGCTCAAAACAATCCGCTCGAATATGCGACTATTTCCATCCAAGATCCTGAAACATTTGACGAAATTGCAGGAAACGTTACAGATATCAATGGCCATTTCAGTGTTGAAGTGGCAGGCGGGAATTATATTTTATATATAGAATCTTTTACAGGAAATATTTTTGAAAAGTCAATTGAAATAACTCAAAATCAGAATTTAGGAACATTTAAATTAGAAGAAAATTCTGCTGTAGCATTGGAAGGCGTAACCATTACCGGAAACAACCAAGCTTACAGAATGGAACTTGACAAAAAAGTATATAATTTATCTCAAGACATCATGGCAAAGGGAAGTTCGCTTTCAGACGCTTTGCAAAATGTTCCGTCAGTTCAGGTTGACGGAGAAGGAAATGTAAGTTTGAGAGGCAATGAAAATGTAAGAATCCTAATTGACGGTAAACCTTCTTCTCTGGTTGGGATTTCAGATCCGGCTACGGCTTTGCAAAGCTTACCTGCAGATGTAGTGGAAAGAATAGAAGTGGTTACCAATCCTTCTGCCCGTTATGAAGCAGAGGGAAGCGCCGGTATCATCAATATCATTTTGAAAAAAGGTAAGTTACAAGGTTTCAACGGCTCAATCAACCTCAACGGCGGAATCCCTACAACCTTGGGGGCTGCTGCCAACTTAAATTACAGAACCGGGAAATGGAACTTATTTACAAATTTAAGTTACCGCTATGCAGAAAGGGATAGAGAAGGAAATTCTTACACCACAAGATTTAATTCTGATGGCGTTCCGCGTTATGAAGATATGACTAATGAGTCCACCCGTATTAATAATGGTTACAACATCATGTTGGGAACTGAATATTATTTAGATGACAGAAATACTTTCACTGTATCGGGTAATTATAGAAATGGAAAAAACGAAAACAAATCAGATGTTTTCTATACCGACTATGATGCTTTACTGAATCAAACTGCATCTTCGTTACGTACAGAAAGAGAGAAAGAAGATGATTTTAATGTCGAAGGAAATTTTAATTTCAAACATGAATTTCTGGCGCCCGGACATGAGTTTAGCGTGGACGCAAGAGCAACTTATTCTGAAGAAACAGAAGACGGCGATTTGCGTGAAATAGGTAATCTGGTAGATGCAACGGAACGTTCATTTAGTGCAGAATACCAAAATCGAGTTATCATTTCTGCTGACTATGCTTATCCTTTTGGTGAAAAGGGTCGTTTGGAATTGGGTGTAAGAGGAGAAATGGACAGAACGCTTACTGATTTTAAAGTTGACAGTTTATCTTCTGATCAATGGTTACCTAAACCACAATTTTCCAATCGTACAGATTATCGTCAAAACATTTATGCTGCTTATGCACAATTTGGACAAGGATTCGGGAAGTTTTCCTATTTCGCAGGATTGCGAATGGAAAATTCAGACATTACGGTTAAATCCATTTTGAATGAAAACACAACACGTAAAAATTATGTTGATTTCTTCCCAAGTTTATTTTTGAATTACGAATTTGAAAATGAAGACCAACTGCAAGCTAGTTACAGCAGAAGAGTTCGTAGACCACGTGGTTGGAATTTAATTCCATTTACTTCCTATTCAAATAATCGGAATATGTTTATGGGAAATCCAAATCTGAATCCACAATATACTGATTCATATGAATTATCATATGTTGCCAAAATAGGTAAATTCATGATTACGCCTAATATTTATTATTCCAATACCCAAGACAACATTCAACGTTATCAGTCAATTAACGAAAACGGAACATTGGTTACAAGACCAATTAACGTAGGTAGTGAAGAAAGATATGGTGGGGATTTGACATTTACGTACCGTCCTTGGAGATGGTGGAATATAATGGGGAATGTCAACTTGTTTGGTTACCGCACAGAAGGTGAATACACAGAGATTTACACCAATCCTACAACAGGAATTGAAGTCTCAAGAACCACCAATTTTGATGGAGATGGCTTTAGCTGGTTTGGGAGGTTGAATAATAGTTTCACATTACCAGCAAAATTCTCAGCACAAATTTCAGGATTTTACCGCGGCGGAATGAAATCAGCTCAAAGTGAAAGAAAACCTATGTATGGTGTGGATCTTTCCATCAGTAAAGATTTATTCAATGACAATGCCACCATCACTGCAAGTGTCAGAGATTTATTTAACACACGAGCTTTTGAAATGGAATCTTGGGGTGATGATTTCTTTTTGGAAAGCCGAAACAGATGGGGCGTAAGATCTATCAACATTACTTTTACCTATCGTTTCAATCAGTCCAAACGCGATCAAAGAAGAGAGCAAAGAGAACAAAATGGTGAAATGGAAATGGAAGCCGGTGGCGGAGAAATGTAAAATTATTAATATAAATTATAGAGAAAAGGAGCGTCAATTGACGCTCCTTTTATTTATTTGATAGTTAGTTCAAAAGGCATTCGGAGTTGAACGCCGTTGAATTCCTTCATATCTTTTAATTGCTGGTAAAGCCGATAATACTTTTGTCCTAATTCTTGTTGAATCATGGTATCGGCTTGTGCCATCTGATATTCTTTTAAAAACTCTTCAAGTCCACCTTTTCTAAATGGATAATTAACTACTGAATATTTTTCCAATTCTGCTTTTGCAGCAGCTGCTGTTATGGCATCTTCAAGAGTTCCAAGCTGATCGACCAATCCCAATTTCAGCGCTTGTGTTCCAGACCAAACTCTCCCTCCGCCTATGGCGTCTACTTCTTCAAAGCTCATCCCACGGGCTTTTACAACGTGATTCACAAATACTTTATAAACATTTTCGGTCATATTGGTCATTGTCTGAATACCGGTAGGACTCATCGGTTTCAATACAGTACTCAAAAAATCAGAATTTTCGTTTGTATTAACATAATCAGTTGTAATGCCAACATTATTGGCTAATTTCTGAGCAGAAGGAATCATCCCCAATACCCCGATTGATCCTGTAATAGTGTTGGGACTGGCAAAAATTGAATCGGCTTCCATGGCAATATAATATCCGCCCGAAGCAGCCACATCACCAAAGGAAACGATAATCGGTTTTTTCTTACGAAGCTCTCGAAGCTCATAAAGGATTTCTTCAGAAGCATCTGCGCTTCCACCCGGCGAGTCTATCCGGAAAACAACTGCTTTGACTTTATCATCTTCTTGAAGATCCCGAATTGTTTTTTTGTAAACTTCAGATTGAATGCCCGAATATCCCTCTCCCGAAACAATAGGCCCGGAAGCATATAAAACAGCAATCTGCTCTCTGCCTTTTTCAGGTTTCAATGATTTGGCATAATCTTGAAGCTTTATGGTGTGATTTCCCAAAACTTCACGCAGTGATTTTTTCTCACTTACTTCAAGTTCCAACCTATTTGAAAGTGCTTTTTCATAATCTCCTTCATGAGCAAGCTTATCCACCAATTTATTCTCAATTGCTTTAAAAGGATTAAAACTATGAAGACTGTCTACGCTTAGGTTAAATTCTTCAATGGAAATTTTCCGAGATTCCGCAACTTGAGAAGAAAGATTTGTCCAAATATCATTTAGAAGTAAACCCAACTGCTCTCTGTTTTCAGGAGAAAGATCTTCACGCATATACGGCTCAACAGCCGATTTGTATGCCCCATGACGAATTACTTGGAAATCGACTCCGTATTTATCTCCAAAATTCTTGAAAAACATAACTTCCGCACTCATCCCTTGAACAAAGACCATCCCAAGAGGGTTCTGAAAAACTGAATCTGCCACAGAATTTAAAACATAGGCTCCTTGTGTTGAATTATGAGAATAAGAATAAATAAATTTACCCGAATTTTTAAAGTCCATCAAAGCACTTCTTACGTCAGAAAGTTGAGAAGCACCTCCATTAAAAGAAGTAACTTTCAAACTGATTCCTTTGATTTTATCATCTTCTTTTGCAGCATTGATACTACGGATAATATCCCTGTAATAAATTTCTGAACCAGCCGGTGGCCCAAATAAACTCACTTCATCATCCATAGAACTTTCCTTGATGGGCATATCAAAGGTCAATTCCAATACAGATCCATTTTTTACTCCATTGGATTTAAATAATTCACCTGTCATAGAAAACAGAATGATGCCTCCAAATACAAAAGCGATTAGTGCAAAAGTTAAAAAATTACCGACAATTACGGCAAAAACATTTCCAAAAAATTTTTTCATTATCAGAATTAAAATTAATACTTTGCGATATATGTCGCACAACAAGGTCAATTTGTTACTAGGTTCAAATCTTTTTGATAGAAAATCAAATTTGATTATGGCTCAAAAACACATCGAATTGGAAATTGGAACCATCATTCAAAAATCTGAAATAATTGAAACTATTCCTGACGGATTTGAATCTGAAAATAGATTTTTAAACCAAGTTATCAAAATTGAATCTGCGCTTTCCCCAATGCAGGCGCTCGCAAAAATAAAAAACATTGAAAAACAAATGGGCAGAGTCTATAATAAAACAGATCAAAGATATCAAGATCGTTTGATAGATATCGACATATTAAATTTCAACAATCTATTTTATGAAAGTAAAAAACTCACAATTCCGCATCACCAAATCATAACCAGAAAATTCGTAAAAAAAATTATCATTTAGTGTTAAAACAGATAATTTTACTAAATTTGCTGAATTAAACAAAATTATTGAGTATTTAACCTACCCAAAAATAATCTATGAGAAAAATTTGTTTACTCTCTTTGTCATTGATTTGTTTCCAGTTTCTAAGTGCACAGGAGACGAATAATTCGTTAAACGAAACCACTCAAACCAAGAAGTTTACCAACGCTGAAAAAGAATTCAATGATTGGTATATCTCTGCTTTTGTCGGAGCAAATGCTTTGCAAAATACAGATTTAGTTTCTTGGGGAGATGGGAGATTTATTCCCGGATATGATGTTCAGTTGCAGGTTACCAAAGAAGTAACCCATGCAGTCGGAATCGCATTAATGGGACAATACGGGAAAACGCGCCAATATGGTGAAGGTAATCAATTGAATTACGTTAACGCCTGGGACGGTAGAACCGAGTATTTTGGTCTTAGCCTTATGGGAGACCTGAACATGAGTATGCTTTTTAGAAGAATCGACAATGATTCACCTTTCAGATGGGCTTGGCATGTATATGCCGGTGCCGGAATCATTTCTTATAAAGCAGAAAGAAAAGCCCGTTACGATTATGGTGACGGCTCAGGTTATAACCAATGGCATACACCGGTAGAAGGTGATGTTAAATTCAATGACCGTTCGATTTTCGCACAAGTCGGAACCGGTTTAAGATATAAATTAAGCCAGAGGTTTGATTTGGAAATGAGAGCTATGTACGTAATGACAGGTGACGAATCCTTTGATGGATCAGGAAACCCTATTCCAGGTGAATGGACGTTGGCTGACATTGAAGAAGGTCGTGATGATAATATGATTACGTTATCTCTTGGGGTGCATTATAAAATTGGTCGACACAAAGAATCTTTGCAGTGGCATGATCCTTTGACTTCAATTAGCGCGACTCCTTCTACAGATATTCCATGTGCTGACGATGACAATGATGGCGTTTGTAATCTATATGACAAATGTCCAGATACGCCGGAAGGTCTAAAAGTTGATGGAGCAGGTTGTCCGCTTGATTCTGATAACGATGGTGTTCCAGATTCAATTGACGAATGTCCTACCATCCCTGGTCCTCCAACTAATAATGGTTGTCCTAAACCAATTGTGGAAGTAAGTATCGGTTCAATTGCATCAAGCATTTCAGATCTTCTTCAAGGAATTGAGTTTGACTATGACAAAGATGTTATCAGAGAAGTTTCTTATCCGAAATTAAATGCAGCATTTGATATCCTTCAGGCGCATCCTTCCTACAATTTCTACGTAGAAGGTCATACTGATGCGGCTGGTCCAGTTGCATACAACCAAGATCTTTCAGAAAGGAGAGCAGCTTCAGTTGTGAGATACCTTGTGAACAAAGGAATTCCATCAACACAGCTATACCCTGTTGGGAAAGGTGAATCAGATCTAAAACACAAAGAGTGTGATCCTGTGACGAACTGTCCTGCATGGAAAAACCTTGAAAACCGTCGCGTAATCTTCAAGCCTTATGGTGAAGCAATCGATGGCGTAGAATACAAACAATAGTAAAATCACTATAAATTTCAAAAGGGATGCAAATGCATCCCTTTTTTTATGAGGTAAATTGTATGTTTTATTATCCAAAAAACTCCCCTTATCCTATGGAATTTTAAATACAATAACTTATATGCCAGCCTTATACCACAAAATTCTGACTTCTAATTAAAGTCCACACACCTCAGCTTAAGACATAAAAAAAGCCGGTGAAAACCGGCCTATATTTGTTAAATATTCTGTTTATTTATTTTTCAGAATATCCCGAATTTCAGTAAGAAGAACTTCTTCATTGGAAGGCCCTGCCGGCGCAGCTTCTTCTTTCTTGTTTAATTTATTAGCTCCTTTAATTAAGAAAAATAAAACAAAAGCAATCATAAGAAACTTGATGATAGCGGAAAGGAAATTTCCGTATTTTATACCATTCCATTCCAACAATTCTAGGTTTTCTACTCCAGACGCTTCCATCACCGGAGTCAGAATAAGTGGTGTAATCACATCATCCACTGCCGAACTGATAATCGCTCCAAAAGCAGCCCCGATGATCACACCGACTGCCAGATCAATTACATTGCCTTTAAAAGCAAATTCTTTGAATTCTTTAACCATTCCCATATTATATAATTTTAGATTGATTTAAAATTAAGTATTTTTTTTAATTTGTCCTATTCCAGCGAATTTTTGTCACGCCTTCTTGGATGTTCCAGTCTTCAGCTAATCCGCCATTGATTTCCACTACAAATTTAGAATCCCCTGCAGCGGCAGCAACTGTCCCACCCGGGCTCATTGCAGATTCTGCTCCTGGCTGTGCGTTTCTCGCAATGTTTATCAACACCGAATCTTTATCGAAATACATAATATCTAGCGGAATCCGGGTGTTTTTCATATAAAAAGTATGGGGTCTGATTTCATCATCTTCAAAAATAAAAAGCATTCCGTCTTTTTCTTTCATTTCTGTACGGTCCATCAAGCCTCTTGCTCTTTTGTTGGGCGTATCGGCAATTTCAATATTGATTTTCTGAAAGGGATCACCATTTTCATTCAAAAATTCAAGTTCTCCGTTTTTGGTGAATTCAATTTCCACTTCTGTAATTTCTCCCACCGGATCTGAACTTCCCTTTTGATCACAAGCAACCATAACGGTTAACAAACCCATTGCAAAAACTAATCTTTTCATTTTTTTATTCTTTAATCTTTATAAATTCTATTTTTCGCAGTTATCATCACAATTACACCTGCGATTATAAACGGAATACTTAGAATCTGCCCGTTGTTTAGTCCGATGTTCAAAGCCTGAGCGACAAATTCATCTCCTTGATTTTCTTTGAAGAATTCCACAAAAAACCGAACACTCCACAACAAAGTAAAAAACAAACCAAAAATATATCCTTGGTGATATTTCTTGTCAGTTTTGCGATAAAAATGCCACAAAATAAAGAAAATAATCACATAACAAATCGCTTCATACAACTGAGCCGGATGCCGAGCAATCAAATTATCGCCATAACCTGCACTTTGTTGAACAAATTTCACCGCCCAAGGCATATCGGACGGTTTCCCAACAATTTCAGAGTTGATGAAATTCCCAACCCGAATCGCTGCTCCACCCAATGGAACTGTTATAGCAACCCGATCTAATAACCAAAGTAAATTTTTCTTTAAATATTTTCGATTGAATAAATAAGCCGACAATAAAAATCCCAAAGCCGCTCCATGACTGGCAAGTCCTCTGAATCCTGAAAATTCATATCCCTGAAGAAGTCCAAAAAATGCAGAAGATTCAGGATTGCGCTGAACCGGCAGAAAAACCTCTATAAGCGCCTGACCAACCGGCATTCCTTGATAAGTGTCGAAATTATAAAACAGTTCACCCAATCTTGCTCCAATGATCACACCTAAAAAAGCATACAAAAACAAAGGATCCAATAGTTTGATATCAATTTTATCAATTTCCATCATTTTTTTCATCAAATACCACCCTATCACAAAGGCAAGAATCCACATCAGACTATAATAATGGATTTTGATGATTCCAAAATCAAACAATACCGGATCGATGTTCCAGGTAATCGCCAAAAATAAATTTGTCATATTTTTTCTTTTTTAGGCACGGGGTCATACCCGCTTCCACCCCAAGGATGGCATCTGAAAATTCTTTTCGTCCCCAAATATAAACCTTTTATCAATCCGTGCGTTCGCAATGCGTCCAACATATAATGCGAACAAGTAGGCGTAAAACGGCAATTACTTCCCATCCACGGAGAAATTGTCAATTGGTAAAATCTAACCAATCCAATAAAAGGCAAAATGATAATTTTTTGGAACGAATTCATTTCGTACAAATGTAAAAATAGGATTTTAACTTAAAAAAATTCTTAATTCTTAATTCTTAATTTTTTAAACATCTCCCACAACACAATTCCGGCGCAAACACTTACATTGAGCGAATGTTTGGTTCCGCCTTGCGGAATTTCGATGCAAAAATCACTCTGATTGATTACTTCCTGCTGAACCCCGTCTACCTCATTTCCGAAAATAACGGCAAATTTCCCATTTGATTCTACTGCAACTTCCGAAAGGTTTCTACTTCCTTGAGTTTGTTCGATAGATAAAATTTGGAAATTTTTCTCTTTCAAATCCTGAATCAATTCCGGAATATCTTTTACATATTCCCACTCCACACTTTCTGTTGCACCCAAAGCCGTTTTCCTGATTTCTTTGTGTGGCGGAGTTGCCGTAATTCCGCAGAGATAAATCTTTTCAATCAAAAAAGCATCGGCAGTTCTGAAAACCGAACCAATGTTATACATACTCCTGATGTTATCCAGAATCACAACGACCGGAATTTTCTCGGTTGCCTTAAATTCTTCCACCGAAATTCTCCCCAGTTCCTCCAGCTTTAATTTTCTCATGGCACAAAAATCGGGACTTCTACTGATATTTAAAAGTAATGGAGGATTTTTCAACATCCTCTGCCAAAACAGACAATTTCCCTAACTTAGCAATCTTAAATCAAAAAGAAATTGGCAAAGAAAGAAACACCCTTAATGCAGCAGTACAACAGCATCAAAGCTAAATACCCCGATGCGTTACTTCTCTTTCGGGTGGGTGATTTTTACGAAACGTTTGGCGATGACGCCATCCGTTGTTCCAAAATCCTGGACATTGTTCTGACCAAACGGGCCAATGGCTCGGCTTCTCATATAGAACTCGCCGGTTTTCCTCACCACGCATTGGATACTTATTTACCCAAATTGGTTCGGGCGGGTCTTCGTGTTGCGATATGCGATCAATTGGAAGATCCAAAAATGACGAAAACCATTGTAAAACGCGGTGTAACGGAATTGGTAACACCCGGCGTTGCGCTCAATGACGAAGTTCTTTCGGCCAAATCCAATAATTTCCTGATGGCCGTTCATGAAAATGATGGTCGGTATGGAATTGCTCTTTTGGATATTTCGACCGGGGAATTTCTGGTTTCCGAAGGAAATAAAGAACACTTTCACAAACTGGTGCAGAGTTTCCGGCCAAGTGAAGTAATTTATCAGAAAAGAAAAAAAATAGATTTACCCGAAATCAAAAGTTCATTTCAAATCGAAGATTGGGCATTTCAGTTGGACTATGCATTTGACAAATTAACCCATCATTTCAAAGTCAAATCTTTGAAAGGCTTTGGAATCGAAAACCTTGAACTTGCCACAATTGCAGCCGGTGCCGTTTTTTCATATCTGGACGAAACACATCATTTTGATATCCAACATATAACACAGATCCAAAGACTGGACGAAAACAGCTTTGTCTGGATGGATCCTTTTACCATCCGCAACCTGGAATTGATTTATTCGCCACATGAAAATGCCGTTACTTTACTTTCGGTGTTGGATCAAACCAAATCGGCGATGGGCGCAAGACTGCTCAAGCGTTGGATAGTGATGGTTCTGAAAGATGCCGATAAAATAAAGGCGCGTCACGAAATCGTAGATTTCTTTTTGAGAAATGATGAAAAACGAATTTTTCTGCGGGAAAACATTGAAAAATTAAGCGATTTGGAACGAATGGCAGGAAAGATTTCGACAGGAAAAATCACGCCTAAACAATTACTTTCCGTTGCACAAAGTTTAGAAATTATCACCCAAATCAAAGGGAAATTAGCCAAAGATAAATCCATTCAATTTTTAATAAACGAATTAAATGACTGGACGGAAGTTTACACAAATTTACTGGAAACCCTATCTGAAGAACCTCCACATCAGCTAGTAAAAGGAAATGTAATTGCAAGCGGTATTTCAGAAGAGCTTGATCATTTACGTGGTCTACAGACAAAAGGAAAAGATTATCTGGAAGAATTGCGCATCCGCGAAACCGAACGAACCGGAATTCCGAGTATCAAGGTTTCGTTTAATAACGTTTTTGGTTATTACATAGAAGTTCGGAACACACACAAAGACAAAGTTCCGGAGGACTGGATCCGTAAACAGACTTTGGTCAATGCCGAGCGCTATATTACAGAAGAATTAAAAGAATATGAAAATCAGATTTTAGGTGCCGAAGAGCGGATTCTTTCACTGGAAACGAGTTTGTTTACTGATTTGCTGGAAAATTTGCTTGGTCATTTGAATGAAATCCAAAAATCAGCCAGAACGATTTCACAATTGGATGTGCTTTCTACATTTGCCGAACTGGCCATTCAGCATCATTATATGCGTCCGAAAATCACAGAAAAGCTCGATTTACTGATCGAAAACGGTCGCCATCCGGTTATTGAAAAACAACTCAAACCCGGCGAAAACTATATCGCCAACAGCGTTTCGCTTGTTCCGAAAGAACAACAAATCATCATGATTACCGGACCTAATATGTCGGGAAAATCAGCATTGTTGAGACAAACCGCTTTGATTGTATTGATGGCACAAATCGGGAGTTTTGTGCCTGCAAAGAGCGCAGAAATCGGGATTGTCGACAAAATCTTTACGCGCGTGGGTGCTTCGGACAATATTTCTTCGGGCGAATCCACTTTCATGGTCGAAATGAATGAAACCGCTAGCATTCTGAATAATTTATCGGAAAGAAGTCTGATTCTTCTGGACGAAATCGGGCGTGGAACCAGCACTTATGACGGAATTTCCATTGCTTGGGCGATTTCGGAATTTTTGCACGAGGGAAAAGTTAATCCGAAAACTTTATTCGCCACACACTATCACGAACTCAATGAAATGACCCATTCTTTTCCGAGAATAAAAAATTTCAATGTCAGCGTTAAAGAAGCCAAGGACACAATTTTATTTATGCGAAAATTGGTTCCGGGCGGAAGTGAACATAGTTTCGGAATTCATGTGGCAAAGATGGCGGGAATGCCGCAGTGGGTTTTGAAACGTGCCAATGAAGTTTTAAAAACACTGGAAAGTTCGCAAGTAAATGAAAAAATAGCCGATAAAACCAAAAAACTTACCGAAGAAAATATGCAGTTGAGTTTCTTCCAATTGGATGATCCGATTTTGGAATCCATTCGGGAAGAATTAATGGGCTTGGATATCAATACACTTACACCTGTTGAAGCTTTGATGAAACTGAA
>JAEWHB010000112.1 GCA_023388015.1 Bacteroidota bacterium | reverse complement strand
AACTTGCGGTTCAGTTTCCAGGAACCAAATTAGGCTGGTCCGATGTGATGCTGGAAGAAGGCAACACTTTGACGCCAGAACAGATTTATCCCTATATGAATGGGAATTTTGTGTTCAAACATGCCGTGACTCGTTTTCCCGAATCTATCCGAGAGGCTTTTGAGAAATCAGGGGAAAGCATTGAAGATTTAAAATTATTCATTCCTCATCAGGCCAATTTACGCATCAGTCAGTTTGTTCAAAAACAATTAGGATTGCGTGATGACCAGGTTTTTAATAATATACAGAAATACGGAAATACAACCGCAGCTTCCATACCGATTGCTTTGAGCGAAGCATATGCCGAAGGCAGATTTCAGAAAGGAGATCTAATCTGTATGACAGCCTTTGGAAGTGGATTTACCTGGGGCAGTGTTCTGATCAGATGGTAAAAATAAAAATCCCGAAATCTGATTTCGGGATTTTTTATATGAATTTAATTTATTGGATTAGCGAACAATCAATTTTTGAGTTGATTTAGCTTTCTCGGATTGAAATTCAACTAAATAAATTCCTTTTGGTAAATTAATATGAATTTCTTGTGAATCAGTCGTTTTATTTGACGAATGAATCAGTTTTCCGTTTAAATCGTAGATATTAACAATACCTTTTTCAGATGAATTGATGAAAAATGAATTTTTTGCCGGATTCGGATAAATTGCAAAATTGGCTTGGGTCAAATCGACTGTTCCCATTACAATTCCACATTCAAATGGATCAAAGAAAACTTCTCCCAACTCTGGGTCATCCACGATATGTGAAATTACACCCTCTACATCTTCTGCAGTCGATTCCTGACCTTCAATCCAACAGTTATGAAGCGCTTTCACCTCATTTGGCGTATTATTGAACAACGCATAAATTTCACCACCGTTACCGTTTTCACTGAAAATATTTCCACCTGCATTAAAATCTTCGGCATCATCACTTCCCAGATTTGCCAATGCAGTTCCAATTAGTGTAATTCCCCAAAGGCTTCTTCTGATTTCATTGCCGGTTATGTAAACCATTCCGGTGTAGTAAAGGGAAATCCCGCTACCGCCGTTCATCGGGTTAGTTTCGGTATCATTGTCTTCAAAAATGTTATTTTCAATAATTCCTTCGGATACCCCGCCCAATGAAGTAAATCCGTAACGATTATTGCGAATGGTATTGCCTTTAAGCAAAAATTTATTGGTAACTCCTATCAAACTCGAAACCGAAACGCCACCTACCATAGTAAAGTCACGGTTTCCGATGATTGTATTATTAATAATTCGGGTCGAATCAGCATCACCACTCGGTCCCATATTAATCTGTGGACGGTTGTTATTGGTGGTGTTGTTTCCTTCGAAATAACAGTTTTCAACCTGAATGGCAACAGAAGAGTTCGCTCCCGAACTCAGAGCCGGATGAACATTGTTTTTAAATGTTGAATTTCTCACAATCGGACTACCATTTGAAAATGCAATGGCACCACCGGTAGATGACCCGCTTGAATTTGTATTATTGGATACTTCAGAGTTTTCCATTAAAAAATTGGGCGTTATCACTCGGATTCCGCCACCATATTCTATTAAAGTATTGTTGAAATAAACTTCAGAAGTGTCAAACATCCAGAAGCCTTCATAAGGATTTTCGGTATCAACAGCCGTGATGGTAATTTCGTCGGCATCACTTGCGAAATATCCTTTTACTTCAATTTCAACATCGGGCGCAATCTTCAGCGTGAGGTTTTCATTGAGTGAAAGGGAATCGTTGACTTCCACGAGCAAATTCTCATGCAAAGTATATTCGTTTCCAGAAATACTGACAGTTGAAGGCGAATCGGCTGCAATGTCATCAAGGGTCCAGTGGACACCGGTGTTTGGAGTTGAATATTGTGAGAAAAGATAAGAAAAGGTGAGGGTTAGTGCTAAAAGAGTGAATCGAAGCTTCATAATCTGCATTTTTTTAATTAAGATTGCAAGTTAGAATAAATTGCCGAAATTTGTTTTGCTTTAAACGAATGAAGATTTGAATTATGCTAACTAAAAAAACCAAATATGGGTTAAAAGCTATGGCTTATCTCGCGAGAAATTCCCATGGGCAACCTATTTTGATTTCCGAAATTGCATTAAAGGAGAACATTCCACTCAAATTTCTAGAAGGTATCTTACTGGATTTAAAGAAAAGTGGACTGTTAACTTCTAAAAAAGGAAAAGGAGGAGGTTACTTGCTCGATATTCCTGCTAAAAATATTCCAATTGCCGCCATCATTAGAGTTTTGGATGGCCCAATTGCTCTTTTGCCCTGTGTAAGTTTGAATTATTATAAAAAATGTGATGACTGTATCGATGAAGTGAGTTGCTCGCTAAATAGAGTGATGGTGCAGGTTAGAGACAAAACCCTTAAGGTCTTGGAAAGTCAGTCTTTGGAAGATTTAATTTAGAATCAAAAAAATTTAAAAAAATAGTATACTACTTTAGTAGACTTTTGTATATTTGCTTTGTACAAAAGTTTCGACCTGAAGCAATTGTACAAAGTCTTATTTTTTAAGATTATTTGTGTGTTAGTTATTTATGCCTCATGGTTTTCTCTACTATGAGGTTTTTTTTATGAATAATTTAGGAATTCATCAGTTCCCTGGCCTGATCTAATGCAGTTTCCGAAACATTTGAACCACTGATGAGTTCTGCGATTTCTTCAATTCTCTGCTGCTCAGATAAATCTCGAACTTCGGTAAGCGTTTGATTGGATTTAAGGCTTTTTGAAACTTTGAAATGATAATCAGCTTTTGCCGCCACCTGCGGTAAATGTGTTATGCTGATGACTTGTAGGTCGTTACCCATTTCTTTCATCAGATTGCCTACTTCATTGGCTACTTTTCCCGAAACACCTGTATCGATTTCATCCAGAATTAAAGTCGGGAGTTCAAGTTTACCTGCCAAAGTTTTCTTTACAGCCAGCATCAATCTGGAACGTTCCCCACCCGAAACAGATTTCCCCACAGGCTTAAGTCCCGAACCTTTATTGGCACTGAAAAGAAAATCAATTTCGTCTTTTCCTGAAGCGCTGAAACTTTTTTTACCGATGAGTTGAAGTTGCATAGAAGCGTTTTCCATTCCTAGTTTTTCAAGCGAATCCAAAAGCTCTTTTTCCACTGCCGGAATCGTTTTTTTACGGTTCTTTGAGATTTCTTCAGCTCTTTTATTCAAACTGATTTCAAACTGATTGATTTGTTCTTCTAATTTAGAAATTTCTTTTTCCAGTTCTTGAAATCCGGATTGATCATTTTCAAGATTTGTCTGAATTTCCATCAGTTCGTCCAAAGAATTTACCCGATGTTTATGAAACAAAGTATGGATCAAATCAAGTCGTTCATTTACTTCCAAAAGTCTTTCCGGATTGGATTCCATTCGCTGAATTTTTGAAGTAATTTCTGAATGCAAATCCTGAATTTCAATTCGGGATGATTCCAGTCTTTTTTGAAAATTTTCCAATTCTTCTCCAAAACCTGAAACTTTCTGAAGCTGATTATTTATGTCATACAATTGGGGAAGAATTCCGATTTCAGCGGCATCTATTCGGGCTTCGGTTTCGGTCAGAATTTTTTGGATTTCATCCACATTTTGCAATTCTTTTTGCTCTGTTTCAAGTTCTTCCGTTTCTCCGGATTGTAAATTGGCAGTTTGGAGTTCGCCTAATAAAAATTGTTTATAATCTGCTTCCTGATCCAATTCAGCAAGTTCTTCACGCAGGTTCTTCAGGTTTTCCAGTTTTCGGTTTCTTTCGCTGAATTCCGCTTGATAGTCTTTTACCAAAGCGAGTTGTCCGGCATAAGCATCCAAAATCTGTAACTGATAATCTTGATGAAAGAGATTTTCCGAATTAAATTGTGAATGAATATCAATGAGATTTTCACCGAGTTGCTGCAAAATCTGCAAAGTAACCGGCGTGTCGTTTACAAATGCACGGGATTTTCCGCTGGGAAGTAATTCTCGTCTTAGAATGGTTTCCTTATCAAAATCGAGCTCGTGTTCCTGGAAAAAAGATTCTAAATGCAACCCGGAAATATCAAATTGTGCTTCAATGATACATTTTTTTGACTCGTTGTTGAGTTGCTTCAGGTCAGCACGTTCGCCCAGAATTAATTTTAGTGCGCCCAGCAAAATAGATTTTCCGGCACCGGTTTCTCCCGTGATGATGGTCAATCCTTTGTGAAACTGCATTTGCAGCTGATCGATAATCGCAAAATTGGAAACCGAAAGTCGGGTGAGCATTATTTTTTCAGATTATTCCAGGTAGAACTGTTTGTTGGCGAAAGAGAATTCAGCGTTTCCTTGATCTGCGGAATATTGGCAGAAGACATCAGTCCACCTCCAAATATTTTAGCAATTTCATCTTTTTTGGCCATAAAGAAAATATCAAGCGGATAGAACAAGGCGTAATTTCCTTTTTCGTAGAAACTCAGGGTTTCCAACGCATTTCCGATCGTGTTTTTGGCTCTCGTTTCGTTATCGCTCATTTGATCCAAACCGACTCTGTGGTATTGGTAGTAAATATTTCGAAGTGTTTTATTGGTAGGTTTCAAAACATTGTTAATCAATGAAGCCCTGGCTTTATTACCATCCATTTCATTCCATCCGCCAAACTGCGAACTTGCAGCATTCATCGCAATCTGTTGACTGGTTTTGAAGTAATTGGTTCCGCCTTCCAATTGGAAAGTATCGGCATCCATTCCCAAAACATAATAAACGTAGAATGCAACTACATCTGTCAGGTTTTTGTTACTGAATTTACGCGGATTGAATACAAGTTCTTCATATTCAGTATATTCGAAGTCAAATTTTGAATCCACAAAATTCAATACAGGCGTATAATAAGTGGAATTAAACACAGGTCTTCTGGACTGAATCTGCAGACGCGCATTATAAGTATTTCCGCTTCTGGCGGTAATGATAATCAGGAAATTCGTCTCAATTTTTTCGTGAATTTTATACCGGTTATCTGTCCATTTCGTCGTATTGATAAAATCGCTGAGGGATTTTTGCAAAGTTTGAAAAACCTGGACATTTGAGCCTTGAACCTGCGAATAATCAACAGTTACAGTAGCTAGAAATTCCTGCGCGGAAAGACTTACTGAAAATATAAAACAGACAAAAAGCGCTTTCATTTTATTCATAAATCGTAATTTTCAAGGATAAAGTTAAGAATATCTTTTGCAACTTCGGTTTTATTTTTTGCTTGGTAGGCAACCGGCTCTCCGTTTCGCGGAATGATGGTTACTTTATTGGTATCTTTCTGAAACCCGGCTTTTTCATCCTGCATAGAATTTAGCACAATGAAATCCAGGTTTTTTTTATCTAATTTGCCTTTGGCAAATTCTAGTTCGTTGTTAGTTTCGAGAGCGAAACCTACCAAAATCTGATGGGTTTTTCTTTCGCCCAGACCTTTTAAAATATCGGGATTTTTAACCAATTCAATGGTCAGATTTTCGTCGTCTTTTTTGATTTTTTGTTCGGCTAAACTAGCAGGTCGATAATCTGCAACGGCTGCGGACATAATCACGATGTCAGCATTTTCAAATCTAGAATCCATTGCATCTTTCATTTCCATAGCCGAAACAACATCAACACGATTAATATTGTAATTGGCAGTCGAAATGGAAGATGGTCCGCAAACTAAAGTCACTTCAGCACCCAGATTGGTGGCCGTTTTAGCAATTTCAATGCCCATTTTTCCTGATGAAAAATTCCCGATGAAACGAACGGGATCCATTTTTTCATACGTCGGTCCTGCTGAAACCAAAACATTTTTACCAAAGAGTGGCGCTTTGTTCAGCAAATCCTGTTCGATAAATGAAAGGATATTTTCGGGTTCGGCCATACGGCCTTCTCCGCTAAGTCCGCTTGCGAGTTCACCGCTTTCAGCCGGAATGATGATGTTTCCGAAACTTTCAAGTTTGGCTAAATTTTCTTTGGTTGTCGGATGCTGGTACATATCCAGATCCATTGCCGGCGCAATGTAAACCAGACATTTGGCGGAAAGATAAGTTGCCAGCACAAGATTGTCAGAACTTCCATCGGCCATTTTGGAAAGGGAATTGGCAGTAGCTGGTGCCACGACCATAAAATCTGCCCAAAGTCCGAGTTCCACATGATTGTTCCAGGTTCCGGTTTCTTCTGAAAATTCCCATTCCACCGGATTTTTGGAAAGCGTGGAAAGGGTGAGTGGTGTTACAAATTCGCGCGCTTTCGGAGTGAGAATTACCCGTACTTCTGCGCCTTCTTTTATAAACAAACGAACCAGAAAAGCAGTTTTGTAAGCGGCTATACCGGCGGTAACAGCCAACAGAACTTTTTTCCGGTTCAGGATAGACATATTATTGATTTTTTAAGCTTCCTCGCTTGGGTTTCTGAAGTAGATATCTCCAGTCATCCATTCTTTGATTGAGATGGAAGTTGGTTTAGGAAGACGTTCATAAAATTTGGAAACTTCAATCTGCTCGCGGTTCTCGAAAATTTCTTCCAAAGAATCTGTATGCGAAGCAAATTCGTCCAATTTCTGAATCAATTCGGTCTTCATTTCCTGATTGATTTGTTCAGCACGTTTACCCATAATCACGATGGATTCGTAAATATTTCCGGTTTTTTCTTCAATTATACCTCTGTTAAAGGTTTCTGTTGAAGTGGGTGCGTCAATGTCTTTGAAGTTCATATTAGTATATTCTGATTAATTCGACTTAAATTATGATTGAACGGGATTTTCCCGGTTTTGATTTTCTTTTTTATCCTCTTCTAATTTGGTGGCTACTTCTCTGTGTTTTGCCATATCGTCTAAAATTTTCTGATTGATTTTTTGAGCTTCATCAGTGAATTTAGAATTTGGAAAAGCTTTTGTGAACAATCTGTATTGGGTCACCGCTTCCTGCAATCTCAATTCCTTTCTGTCAAAACGGCTATAATTTACAGCCAGTTCATATTTAGAGCGAAGCGAATAAACCATTGCTTCTTCCCGGAATTTTGTGTCAGGGAAATCATTCAACATATTGTCAAATGCGATTCCTGCAGCTTTGTATTTCAGTGTTTTATAATAAA
>JAEWHB010000051.1 GCA_023388015.1 Bacteroidota bacterium | reverse complement strand
CATGCCGGTAAAGCGGCTTATTTCATTCGGTTGGGCGGCTGCGATGTGGGCTGTCATTGGTGTGATGTGAAAGACAGTTGGGATGCGGAAAAACATCCGCTGACCGATATGGAAGAATTGGCCAAACAAGCTACTTCAAATTCCAAAACCATTGTCATTACAGGTGGCGAACCGCTGATGTGGAACCTTGATTTTCTGACTTCTAAACTCAAAGAATTCGGAGCAACCATTCACATTGAAACTTCCGGTGCTTATTCCCTGAGCGGAGAATTGGATTGGATTACGCTTTCGCCTAAAAAACTGGCGGAAGTTCAACCGGATGTTCTTCAAAACGCTTCCGAACTGAAATGCATCATATTCAATAAG
Organism: Bacteroidota bacterium; assembly: GCA_023388015.1. Classification (GTDB taxonomy): domain Bacteria; phylum Bacteroidota; class Bacteroidia; order Flavobacteriales; family Weeksellaceae; genus Moheibacter. The sequence goes on along the minus strand of JAEWHB010000051.1, from coordinate 16,925 downwards.
GATGATTTCCGATTTGCCGAAAAATACGCCGAACTCGTCAATCCAAATACCAAATTTTATTTACAAGTGGAATGGAGCAAACGAGATAAAATGACGACCGAACTCATCGATTACGTCAAAGAAAATCCCAAATGGCAAGTTTCGGTTCAGACACATAAATATTTGGATATACCTTAAATTGTCCCTGAATAAATCCAATTTCGAAATCAAAATTGACATCAATCATTTGTCAAGTCGGAATAGGTTTTTACCTTTATAAAAAACCAAAAGACATGAAAAAATTAGCACTTACATTTGCCGTTATATTTGGAATTATTTCCTGTGGTTCCGATACCCAAAAAGTAGAACAAGAGCAGGTTACAACTGTACCTGAAGCCCAAGCGGAAGAAAAACAAGCCGAGCCCAATGTTCTGGAATTGAAAGGAACCGACGACATGAAATTCGATAAAACCGAATTTACCGTAGAAGCAGGCAAAGAAGTCACGCTGACCTTTACAAACGTCGGTGTTTTACCCATCGAAACCATGGGTCATAATGTAGTGGTGTTAGAAAAAGGGGCTGATGTTCAGGCTTTTGCAAATGCGTCCATCAGAGAAAAGGAAAACGATTATATTTCGGATTTATACATTACCGACATCATTGCCCATACCAAATTATTGGGTCCGGGCGAATCGGAAACCATTAAATTTACATTGAAAGAGGCCGGCGAATATACGTTCGTGTGCACATTTCCCGGTCATTGGATTGCTATGAAAGGAACCATTACTGCGATTTAATTTAATTGTTTGAATATGTCTGACGTTAAAATAATCATCATTGACCGTGAAGGAATCTCTCACGAAGTGGACGCTCCTACCGATATGTCCATGAACATAATGGAATTGGTAAGGGCTTATGAACTTGCGCCGGAAGGAACCATCGGAATCTGCGGCGGGATGGCCATGTGTGCTTCCTGTCAATGCTATGTTTTGTCGGAAGATGTGGAATTACCATCCATGGAAGACGACGAAGAAGCGATGCTCTCCGAAGCTTTTCACGTAAAGGAAAACAGTCGTTTGGGTTGCCAGATTCAGATTACCGAAGAAATCGAAGGTTTGGTCATAGAGCTGGCGCCGGAGTCTTGAGCGTTTTGAGTTGAGCGTTTTGGGTTATGCGTTTTGAGTTGACATCATAGATTGTTTGATTAGAATAAATTACTCAAACCTACAATACCATCCCCAAAATTAGGAGGAAATTCTTCTTTGTGTTTCTTCGTGAAAAACTTAGTGTGCTTTTTGGTAAAAAGCTCCAACTCACTCACTCTCCAACCCTCCACCTCGCAATACCTCAAAACTAAAATTTCCCTACCTTTACAAACTATGAATTCAGACGACAAAAGACTATTTTTATTAGACGCTTACGCGCTCATTTTTCGCGGTTATTATGCCTTCATCAAAAATCCCCGAATCAACTCCAAAGGCCTGAATACATCGGCCATCATGGGATTTACCAATTCATTGTTTGATGTGTTGAAGCGTGAAAAACCCACGCACATTGCCGTGGTTTTCGATGTCGGACAAGCAACCGTCAGAACCGTTGATTATGAACAGTACAAAGCCAACCGAGACGAAACGCCCGAAGCTATTAAAATTGCTGTTCCTATTATTCAAGACATCCTGAAAGCGCTATGTATCCCAGTTCTTTTTGCCGAAGGATACGAAGCCGACGACGTAATCGGAACTTTGGCCAAAAAAGCAGAAAAAGAAGGTTATACGACCTATATGGTCACGCCCGATAAAGATTTTGCGCAATTGGTTTCAGACAAAATCAAAATGTATCGCCCGCCCGCATTCGGAAAGGGAATTGAGATTTGGGGAGTCGAAGAAGTGAAAGAAAAATTTGGGGTAGATGATCCGATAAAAGTAACCGATTTCCTTGGGATGATGGGCGATAGCGTGGATAATATTCCCGGACTGCCCGGCGTCGGAGAAAAAACAGCCAAAAAATTGTTGAATGAATTCGGAAGCTTGGAAAATCTGCTCGAAAATACGCATCAACTCAAAGGAAAACTGAAAGAAAACATCGAAGCCAACCGCGAATTGGGTATTTTATCCAAAAAATTGGCCACGATTATCATCGATGCCCCGGTTGAGTTTGACGAAGAAGATTTAGAGATGTGCGAACCGGATGTAGAACGAGTAAAGGAACTTTTTATGGAACTCGAATTCCGTCAAATGTTGGAAAATTTCTATCGGACTTTCAATTTGGAAACACAAGTTGTCGAAAAAGCCAAAACCGTTTCTCAGCTTGCCGTTCAGGCTTCTTTGTTTGATGAAGGAAATGAAATTACGGAAGAAATCACTGAAGCTTTTTACAAAGAACTGGAAACTTACGACCACGTTTATCAATTAACCGAAGGGAAAATCGGTCGAAAATTATTATTAGATAAATTACTTCAACAATCCGAAGTTTGTTTCGATACCGAAACCACCGGCCTTGATCCGCTTACGGCTGAATTGGTGGGGATTGCTTTCAGTTTCGAACCCGGAAAAGGTTATTATGTTCCGGTTCCATCGGATTTTAATGAAGCCCGTGAAATCATCGAAGAATTCCGTCCGTTTTTTGAGTCTGAATCGGTGTTGAAAATTGGTCACAATCTGAAATACGATTACAAAGTCTTGCATAAATATGGCATTCAGCCTTCTGGAAAGTCGTTTGATACGATGATTGCGCATTATCTTTTAAACCCCGATATGCGCCACAATATGGATGTTTTGTCCGAAACTTATCTGCGTTACAAACCCGTTCCGATCGAATCATTAATTGGAAAAAAGGGGAAAAATCAATTGCAGTTTAATCAGGTGGAATTGGAAAAGCAAAAAGAATATGCGGTGGAAGATGCCGATGTGACTTTGCAATTGAAACATTTTTTTGCACCTCAATTGCCCGAAGTCAATGCCGGAAAATTATTCGAAGAACTCGAAATGCCTTTGATGGAAGTTTTGGCGGAAATGGAAATTGAGGGAATCCGTTTGGATACCGAAGTTCTGGCAGCGCAATCCGAAAAAATAACAGCTGAAATTCTCAATATTGAAAAGAAAATTTATGATTGTTGCGGAATTGAATTCAATTTGAATTCTCCCAAACAATTAGGCGAAATTTTGTTTGACCAATTGAAAATCGATTCCAAAGCCAAAAAAACCAAAACAGGCCAATACGCCACCGGCGAGGAGGTTTTGGTGAAACTCAAAGACAAACATCCCGTGATTTCAGATATTTTGGATTATCGTCAATTGCAAAAACTCAAATCAACTTATGTGGATGCTTTGCCTAAGGAAGTTCGTCCTGAAACCGGAAGAATTCATACAACTTTCAGTCAGACGGTAGCGGCTACGGGGCGTTTGGCGTCGGTAAATCCGAATTTGCAAAACATCCCGATTCGTTCGGAACAAGGAAGAGAAATCCGAAAAGCTTTTGTAGCCCGCGATGAAAATCACGTTTTGGTTTCGGCGGATTATTCGCAAATCGAATTGAGAATCATTGCCGAACTTTCAAAAGATCCGATGATGTTGGAATCCTTCAGAAACGGAGAAGACATCCACCGTTCTACGGCAGCCAATGTCTTTAAAGTTGCTTTGGATGAAGTGACGCGCGAACAAAGAAGTCAGGCGAAAACCGTGAATTTTGGGATTATTTATGGGGTTTCTGCATTTGGTTTGAGTGAACAGACAGGACTTTCCCGTTCGGAATCCAAAGATTTAATTGATGCTTATTATGAAACTTATCCGGTATTGAAAAAATACATGGAAAACCAAATTCAAACGGCAAGAGAACAAGGTTATGTAGAAACGATTTTGGGAAGAAGAAGGTACCTGAAAGACATCAATTCCCGAAATGCAGTGGTGCGAGGTCATGCCGAAAGAAATGCGGTCAATGCACCGATTCAAGGAAGTGCGGCGGATATTATCAAAATTGCGATGATCCGTTTGCAGAAAGTTCTGAACAAGGACTTCCAATCCAAAATGTTGCTTCAGGTACATGACGAATTGGTGTTGGATGTACTCACATCGGAATTGGATATTTTGAAGCCGATCATCAAGGAAACCATGGAAAATGCCGTGAATCTGAATGTGCCGCTTGAGGTAGAAATAGGAGTGGGAGCAAATTGGCTGGAAGCGCATTGATTTTTCCAACTTTAAAATACCTATAAGTAGCTATTTCAATTCGTTAGTCTAAAGTCTAAATTTGTTTTGAATCAAGTTTAAACATTGAAACAAATGAAGAAGTCTCTACTAAGCATTTCAGCAACCCTGATTTTTGGAATTCTTTCGGCACAGCAAGCAACCGAGGGAACCTACATGACGCTTTATACTTATTATAATTATAATTTGAAAGAGTCGGACGGTGTCATTCGGATTGAACCTTGTCAGCGTTTCGATCACCAAGGATCCATCGATCGAAATACGTATGAATTCAAAAAAATAGAAGGAGAATCCGGATATGGATTTGGGGGTTCCAACCAAGTTCCTTTGACGATTGAATCCAATGGTGTCAAATTTCAGAATCCGTATAATTTAAACGAACCGGTGCCGATGATGTTGGTACATCCCAACGGACAAACGCCTTCTGAAGGTGTTTTGACTTATTATGATGAAACCCAAGGCGGTTTTTCCACTGCTCGCATCAGAATTACCGATCCTGCGAGAATCAAATCGGAAAAATGTTTAATTCACAGCCATAAAACCGATCGGTTTCACGATAAAATAATCGGAAGTTTTACTGATGATTATGACAGTTCGATGCGGATGAACTTACAGAGTGATTTTACCGGAGCCTATTTGGGACACCCTATTACTTGGAGCGTAGTAAGCGATTACAAAGGGAATGTGAAAAAATGGGATTATCCGAATGGTAATTTTTTGATTCACATCATGATGGAATTTGTAGATACATATCCTTCAATAGTAGATCCACCTTCTGCCGGACACGCCGTTGCCTTAATTGAAGGGGTTCGGGTAGGTAATGAAACTTCTGTGGGAAGAATGAACAAAAATTAAGAATTTCTTGAGAAAATGAGAATAACAAAAGCCCTTTCAAATCTGAAAGGGCTTTCTCAACTACTACTAACCTAAAAAACTATGAAAAAACTTTAATTCTATGTTTCTAATGCAAAGTTCTGCAAATCAGGTTTTTCAGGCATTGATGTATGATAAGAAAAAAGCCATCTCGGAGAGAAATGGCTTAAATATATTTTGAATAAATTTTTAAAGCATCTTCAAAAACGAAACTTCTTTTTCGTCTAATTTGCGCCAGTCGCCGCGTTTGAGATTTTTCTTGGTCAGTCCGCCAAAAGAAACACGATCGAGTGATTCAATTTCAAATCCTAATTTCTCAAAAATTCTTCTCACTACACGGTTCCAGCCAATGTGGATTTCGATTCCGACTTCATCTTTTGGTTTGCCTTCGATGAAAGAAATATTGTCCACTACGGCAACTCCTTCCGGAATAAGGCGAATGCCTTTTTTGATCTCATCCAAATCGGCGTGTGTCGCTTTTTTGTTCAGTTTTACGTGGTAAATTTTCCGTACCGAATGACTCGGATGCGTCAGTTTTTTTGTCAAATATCCGTCATTGGTAAATAATAACAACCCGGTGGTGGCGCGGTCAAGTCGTCCTACCGGAAAAACACGTGCGGTAGTAGCATTGGCAATCAGATCCATTACTGTTTTGCGCTCTTTTTCGTCACGCGTTGTGGTAATAAATCCTTTGGGTTTGTTCAAAAGGATGTACACATTTTTTTCGGCTGAAATGGTTTTTCCGTCAAATTTCACGACATCGCCCGGCTGAACTTTATAGCCCATTTCGGTTACGACTTTTCCGTTGACCTGTGCCAGTCCTGTTCGGATGAATTCATCGGCTTCGCGTCGGGAACAGATTCCGGCGTTGGCGATGTATTTGTTGAGACGAATGGTTCCGTCGTCAACAGGCGCTTTTTTCAAACGGGGTTTGAAGGGTTTGCCGGCATTTCTAAAATTGGGCTTTGATGAGTTTCCCGCCGGTCTTTTTGGGGAAGCGTCTCGCCTTTCCTGTCTTTTTTTCATATACTGTTTTTAATTTTTCCCGGGTTGAAACCTAGGGCTATCATTTGCGTGAGGGATGGAGGCTTTGTTTGAGCTCTTTTTTTGCCTGAGGTTCTCGAAGGCAACAAAAAAGCGAGTGCCGAGAGCCCGACCCCGTTGCGGTAAAATTTCAATTTGATCTAAAGTTTTGATCGCAACGGGGGCACGCCCTCCTTCGACAAGCTCAGATGACGAAAAGTCGTTGCGAATCTATGTTTAGATAATTTTTTGCAAAGTTAAGGGATTTAAATCAATGAACACCATATTGAAGATGCCAAATCCGATTAATAGTTTGAAAATCAGGTGTAAAATTTTGTAGGAGGTTTTGGATTGTGAATTCCAGAGCGGGAAAATCAACAATAAATTGATACCTGCGCTGAAGAGGAAAAAATATTTCATATAACCCGTGGCGCTATCGCTCCACATAAAAATCGACCAAGCTGCGGTAAGGATCATCAGTGAACTCAGGATTTTTTTGGTTTTGCGGTCGCCGTAAATGACGGGGATGGTGCTGTAATGATAAATGGCGTCTGCCGTGGAGGTGGTCAGGTCTTTTAAAATGTCGGTAACGAGCAATAAAAGCAGTAGAAATCCGGCATGGAAAAAGATGATGAAGGAAAAGTTTTCATAATAAAGAAAAAGGGCAAAAAACGGAAAGACCATCAGGATGACCGAATATAAGTTATTGAGCCATACGATTTTATTGATTTTGTGCGAATAAAACCAAACCATAAACTGATAAACGAGAAAGAAAACGGCGACACGCCAGGAGACCAAAAGGGCGATTCCAAGCGCCAAAATATTGAGCGCGAGGTAAACGTTCAGTTTGAAGTTTTGGGAAACAAATCTTTCAACATAATTCTGTAGTGGACGACTGATGGCGTCTTTTTCCAGATCGTAAAAATTATTGATAATGTACCCGGCTGCTGCACTGAGTGAAGAGGCTATAATGATGAAATTCAGATTTTTATCCAGCAGAATTTCTAGGTGGTTTTTCCCTTCGTTGAAGATAAAAAGACTGGCCATATACTGTGCCAGCACGAGCATAGCAATATTATAACCCCGAATGACCGTAAAGAGCGCCAGCGTTTTGACAAAAAGCTTCCGCGGGCTCAGGGGTTTCATTTGTTGTAAGATTGGATCACTTTTTCTGCAAACCAGCAGGTGGCAGAAAGGCTGAGGTCATTTTCTTTTGCGTATTCGATGACTTTGTCCACGAGTTTTTTTCCGTAGCCACGGCCTTCAAATTCGCTCAGTACATAGGTATGGTTGATGGAAATTGCAGTTTGGCTTCTTTTTCTGAAGGTAACTTCTCCAATTTTTGTTTCGTCGTCATACAGATAAAATCCTCCAAAAAGGTCATCTTCTTCAAAAGTAAATCGTTCCATAAAATCAGAATTTGTAAATTACTTCGGTATCAAAGTCTTTTAAATGTTCTTTTGCTTTTTCGTAATCTTTGGTGAATCCCAAAATGTAGCCTCCACCGCCTGAACCACAAAGCTTCAGGTAATAGGAATTGGTTTGGATTCCGTATTGCCATGCATCCAGCAAACGTTGTGGAATCATAGGTTTGAAATGTAAAAATGCCCAAGTGGACAGTTTTTTCAAGTTGCGGAACAAAGGATTGACATCGCCTTTCACAAAAGCATCGATACAAGCATTATTGTATTTGATGAATTCTTCTTTTAATGTCTGACGGAAACCTTCCTGTTTTAATTTTTCAAAGAAAATCTGAACCATAGGAGCAGTCTCGCCGGGTGCGCCTGAATTAACCAAAAAAATCGCACCTTTTCCTTCTCTTTGCTCCGGAATTCCTACTGTTGAAATATCGGTTTTGGAGTTAATCAACAAAGGAAGATTCAAATAACAAATCAAAGGATCGATTCCCGAACTTTTGCCGTGAAAGAAAGATTCCATTTTAGAAAAAGTTTCTTTCATTTGTGCAATGATTTCTTTTGAAATTCCCTCTTCGGTAGTGATTTTGTTCAGCGCATATCTTTCATAAATTGCTGCAACCAAAGCGCCTGAACTTCCTACGCCATATCCTTGGGGAATGGTTGAATCAAAATGCATTCCGGCAGAAATGTCTGATTTCATTTGCTCGAAATCGAATTCTCCGGGAAAGTTTTCTTCCAAATAGATAGAAAATTTGCGGATGCTTTCATTGGAAATTTTGCCTTGAGAATTTTCATCGAACTTCAAAGTTCCCTTGTAAGAATTATAAGGTATGGTCAATCCTTTGGAATCTTCGATGATGCCATACTCTCCAAATAAAAGGATTTTAGCGTAAAACAAAGGGTTTCTCATTGGCTTTCAATTGCGTTGCAAAGATACGAATTATTTGTTTCTCAAGCTTGTGAAAAGCAATTTATGTGCCAAGGGGATTTTGAAGAATGATTATGGCAATAACCAAAATCTCCATCCCAACCAGTATTTTTTATAATTTTCTCGAAAGGACTTTAGCTCATAATTTGAAAGACCAAACTCTAAAAGATAATGTCTGAATTCAATTTCAGATGAAAATAAAATAAGTTTATTATTTTTTAAGTTCCAGAAAAAATATGGAGGTGGTATGTCGACAGGACTGCTATCTGTTTCACCAATAATGAAATGTTTTTGTTTAGAAAAGTTTTTTACTGGAAGACTTCCATAATTATATTCATTCGATTCAATATAGGCTTGGGTTCCGTTAATTTCGGATACTTCTTTACCATATCCCACCGGAATTCTAGCATAATCACCTAGGCCATGATTTCCCCAATAAGAAAACATATAAGTAAAAAGTGAAACTGAAATTAAAAATCCAAATACAACCCAAGTTTTAAATTTACTGTTTAAAATTTTTGTCAGAAATTCATTTGACATTCTTTTATTTAAGAATGATAAAATGCTTACCAAAATTATTGCATATGCTGAACTCAATATAGCAATTTTAAGTAATTCAAACACAAAATGAAATATTGCTTCCATATCAAATTTTAAGGTGACTTCACTTCTATCAACGTGGAATTCTCTTCAGGAATGATTTTGTAAGAACCAATTTCTGCTGGCATTAATAAACTCTGGTATTTTCCCAATTGAGTTCCACCGTTTTGGGTTTGAAATTTACAACTTCCTTCGGTACAGATGTAAATCCGCATTTCGTCATTTTTAGTGATGTAAAACTCCTGATTTCCAGTGAAAATTTCGGTCTCGAAATAAGGCGTTTTGAGTAATGAATTGAACTGATTTTCAATCGTTTTATAAGGTGTTTTAATTTCTTCAATCGGATTGAAATCAATGGCTTTTAGTGCCAAATCGGTATGGAGTTCGCGTTTTTTGCCGTCTTTGTCAATCCGGTTGTAATCATAAATCCGATAGGTAACATCTGAAGTTTGTTGGATTTCTGCCAAAACAATTCCTGCGCCTATGGCGTGAACTCTTCCTGCCGGTATGTAAACTGCATCGCCTTTTTCAACTGGAATTTTTCCCAGAATCTCTTCGAGCGATTCGTTTTTCAAGTGGTTTTCATAATCTTCTTTTGAAACGTCATCTTTAAAACCGATGATGAGTTCTGAGTCTTTTTCGGCCTCCATAATGTACCACATTTCCGATTTTCCGAAGGAATTATGCAACTTTTGAGCTTGTTCATCATTGGGATGAACCTGAACCGAAAGCGGTTGGGCGGCATCGATAAATTTTATCAGCAATGGAAATTCTTTTCCGAATTTTTCCCAGACTTTCTTGCCAACTAATTTTTCTTGATAAACTTCAATGAGTTCCTGTAAGTTTTTCCCGGTCAATGCTCCGTTTTCAACAATGCTTATGTTTTCTGAAACACATGAAATTGTCCAGATTTCGCCCAGATTTTCCATTTGAAGTTCAGCCGAAACCGCCAAATTTAGTTTGTTTCCGCCCCAAATTCGGTATTGTGTAATCGGTTTGAATTTTAACGGGTATAAATTCATTGTTGGGTGAATTTAGAATTAAATAATGCATTTTCCAATGCAAAACCGTCTTCATCATTGTCGTATAAAATCGTAATATTCAATTCTTTATCGTCAATTTCAGCCAAATAAACGCTCGCCATATATCGTTCTTCAAGAAAAGGATCCCGTACATCTGAATGAATCACATAAAAGGAAATTCCATCAATTTCAGTCCTGTCAAGGTACATTTCAGCTTCCAGATTATCTGTCAGAAAATCATTTTTCAGCGATTTCAATACAGAATTTGCATAAACGTCCGCCGACATTAATTTATAATTGAAATTGGGATAGGTTGTCACACTCATAAAATTCATATCGGGCGAATCGGGTGTGACCAATTCCAAAATATGTGTTAGCTTTCCATCGATATCGGAATTTTCAATGATATCTTCCCGAAAGAAATTTTCTGGCAATTCAAATTGCCAAGTGGTATTGTTTATTTGGAATTCTTCTTGTCCGAAAGAATGGATACAGCCGAAAGCAAAAATTAAAATAAATAAGGTTTTTCTGATTTTCATAAACTAATTTCTTGAATAAAATGAGCAGCTAATTTAGCGGTTCTGTTGTCTCGGTCAAAGTCGGGATTTAGTTCGACTACGTCGAATAATTTCAATTTACGCGTTTGAACTACTTTTTGAATGATGGATTTTACCTGAAAAGGTGTCAGTCCGTTTACGGTAGGCGCGCTCACGCCAGGCGCAAAGGCATTGTCCAAAACGTCCAAGTCAAGACTTAGGTAAATGGCATCAAAACCTTTGGCGAAATCTTCAATTCGACGCAAAACCAAATTCAAATCAATGTGAACTTCGTCGGCCAATATAGTTTGTGTATTTAAGTCTTCGGCACGTTTGAAAAGCGCTTGGGTATTGCCATTGGGCTGAATTCCGATTGTGAAATAATGAAACTCACGTCCGGTTTCTGCACAAAAATGAGCCATTTCAAAAAAAGGCGTCCCGGAAGTACTGTTCTCCACCGGAATCCGCAAATCAAAATGCGCATCGATATTGATAATTCCGATTTTTTCAAATTTTTGAGTCATCCCGAGATAATTTCCCAATGCCGTTTCGTGTCCGCCACCCAAAACAATCGGTAAATACTGGTGTTTCAAAAGTTCAGAAACCAATTCCGATTGTTGATTTCTTGCGGATTCCAAGTCGCCTTTTTCGAGCATAATATTCCCGAAATCATAGATTTCTTTTTGTTTTCCCGGTTGAAAGGGCAGATGAGACAAAGCTTTGCGGATTTGATTCGGAGCATTTTTAGCACCGACTCTACCTTTATTTGTCCGGACTCCTTCATCGGAACAAAATCCGAGCAGCGCGATTTTATCATCGGAATTCGGACTTAATTCAGAAAACAAACGCAGTTTCACGATTTGATGCCAGCGTAGTCCGAGTTCGCCGTCTTCTTCATCCAGTCGACCGTACCAGTAATTTCTATCGGGTAATTCTAACATACTTATTTGAATTTTGGAATACTCCATTTATAATAAACCGCCAATAATCTGATGGTAATAATCAAAGCGCCTGAAATCAGGAAATTCACGGTTCTGTGCACTTCAAAGCTATATAAAATCAAGAATAAAGTGGCTCCGGCAAGACAAGCGGTGGCATAAATTTCTTTTCGGAAAATTACGGGCGTTGCATTGGTCAGCGTGTCTCGGATCACACCGCCCATCACCGCGGAAAACATTCCCATTATGGCCGCAATCACTGGGTGGAAACCAAGTTCGATTGTTTTTTCGGTTCCCAAAACAGTGAAAAGTGCAATTCCCATGGTATCAAAAAGAGATAGTTCGCGCCGGTATTTGTCGAGCGAATTATAAGAAAACCGCATAATCAGAATTCCGGTAATGATGGCGTAAATGAAATTCACATCGTTGATCCATACGAGCGGATAACTTCCCAGCAGCATATCGCGCAGACTACCGCCACCGATGGCCGTGATAAACCCGACGAAAGTAACTCCAAACCAGTCTTTTCCGGATTTATGATCGGCAGCAAGCGCACCTGAAATCGCAAAAACAACGGTTCCGATAATCTCAAAAATATACTGAATGGCCATAGTAAAGTCTTGTCTTACCTATTTTGTAAATGTAATATTGCACCCCGAATTTTAATTTTCATCTGCCGTTTTGATGAATTGTCCCTCCAAGTTCATTTAGTCAAAAGCTGATAAAAAATATAATGTAAAAGTAAAGAAAGAAAACGAAAACTCTTTTTGTAAAAGGTTTTTTCTATTTTTAGATTTTTAAACCTAATTATGAAGTCAGCAACAATTGCATTTTACAATACCGAGAATTTCTTTGATACAACCGATGATCCTGAAAAGTACGAAAATGAATATACGCCCGAGGGAAGTCGGAAGTGGACGCAAAAACGATATGAAAACAAAGTTTGGAAAATCAGTAGCGTTATCAGTGAAATTGGCATGAAAGAAACGGGAGCGCCACCTTTGTTCATTGGTTTAGCAGAAATTGAAAACGATACGGTTTTGAAAGATTTGATTAATTCAGAACATCTCGCAGAATACAATTATGATTTCATTCATTTTGATTCTTTGGATGAAAGAGGAATTGACAATGCGCTTTTGTATCGGAAAGATCTGATTCAAGAGATAAAATCAGAACCCATACGGCTTACTTACCTCAAACCGCCCGATTTTTTCGCAACCGATTATTCCAGAGATATCTTATATACAAAATTTCAGATGGAAAATCAGCAACTGCATATCTTTGTGGTTCATTTGCCATCACGCCGTGACATTGACGTAAACCGGGAATTCAGAAATAACTTTCTGGCTGAAATAAGAATGAAAGTAAATGAAATTCTGGCAGTCAATCCGGCCGCTCAAATTTTGGTAATGGGTGATTTTAATGGAAATCCGAATGATTTGGATGCGCAGGAAATTTTGAAAACGACTTTAGACAAAGAGTTTTATAATGATGAATTGTTTAATCCAATGCTGGGAATGCTTTACAAAACCGGCAGTCTGAAACACGAAGGAAGGTGGATTTTGTTTGATCAGTTATTATTTTCGAAATCTTTTTTGGAAGAAAAAGAAGGGGATTTACACTATCAGTCAGCGCATATTTACAATGATCATTCTGTACAAGAGTGGGATAGGAGGTTTAAAGGATCACCCTTTCGAACTTATGCCGGCACAAAATACCTTGGCGGATATAGTGATCATTTTCCCGTTTATGCCATTTTAAATTATTAATTTTGTAGGCTAAATTAACTTAAAATGAGGTTAGGAGATTATTTGGATTCGACTTATTTAAAGACATCAAAACAGAGTGGTCTTTCTGATTCACAGACGCTTGAAGAAGTACATAAATTGACCCGTGAAGCTGTTGAAAACGACTTCTTTGCAGTAATGGTTCGTCAGGATTATGTTCATTCACTTCGTATGTTGATCAATGAGTTGAAATCAGATGTGAAGTTGGGAACCGTGATAGATTTTCCGGAAGGAAACGGCGGACTTAATGCCAAAATTTTTGAAGCACAGAAAGCCATTGCAGATGGCGCCGATGAATTGGATTTCGTGGTGGATTATCGGGCATATAAAAATGGAAATATTGAAAAAGTTTCGGAAGAAATCGAAACTTGTTCCCGAATTGGTCTGAAAAATGAAAAAATCGTCAAATGGATTATTGAAACTGTAGCCTTGACTGATGAGGAAATTATTGGGCTTACACGTTTGATTCGTGATATTGTTGAAAAAAATTTACACGAATTTCCAGCCGAAAATGTATTTGTAAAATCATCGACCGGCTTTTTCCAAACGCTAAATGGTGAACCAAACGGAGCCAATGAACATGTAATCGGGTTGATGATTGAAAATGCCGGAAACCTTTCTGTAAAAGCTTCAGGTGGTGTGCGATCCAAAGAAGAAGCCAAGAAAATGATCGAACTTGGGGTAAAAAGAATCGGGACTTCTTCGGCCAGAAATATTGTAACAGGAAATGCAGGCGACCAAAGTTATTGATACAATACTTTTTCCTATTTTGCGTTGGTTTAAATTGAAGTTATTTCTCTAATTTTATCAAAAATTATAAAATGAATAAATATTTTTTGCTCTCGTTTCTGTTGCTGGGATTTTTATGGAGTTGTTCAGACAGCGAGCTTTTTACGCCGGGAGATGAGTTTATGCCATCTACCGAAACAGGTACTTATACAGTGGATATTAATGGTGTATTTACCGATTTTAGCGATGTGACATCTGCCAGTTCTTCTACAGAAAGTAGTCAGATCCAAGGGCAAAATACAATTGGACGAACCAGTGTTATAACATTGCCAAACGCTTTGTCAGTTGGAGTTTTCACTCAGGAGCAAGGGGCGATGGTTACCATGAATTTGGGTACAGAAGGAGTATTTACAAATATAAGTGCAAGTGGAGAATTGTTACCACTTAACGTTACGCTTACCGCAGTTAATAATGGACTAGGTTTGGTAACAGGAACCTTTTCTGGAACTGTCTTTAATGTTGTTTCGGGCGAATCACGCACTTTGACAAATGGAAGTTTTGTGGCAATAGAGTTCGCTCCAACTCCACCGTCAAATCGTGTGTTGAAAGCTAATTTCAATGAAACTCCTTTTGATTTTAGTGGGGAAGCACATGCAACCGGAATTCAGACAGCAGCGATTATTCAAGGTCAAAATACAACTCAGATTCAAACTTTGTCCATCACAATTCCGGGTGGAATTTCTGTAGGTACTTTCACAGAAGCCAATCAAGTGGTTTTTAAAGTAAATCTGGATTCTTCTACCAATCCGAATGACGTTTACACAAATTACAATGCTGTAACTGATACATATCTGCCCGTAATACTAAATATTACAGCGTTAACGACGGGAGATAATGCGAGAGTATTGGGAAATTTCAGCGGAACCATTACCAAATTTACAAATGGTGTTCCGGGAGAGGAAATCACGGTTTCGGCCGGACAAATCAATGTGCCAGTAGAGCTTCCTTAAAAACGGAAATAAAGCATATAACTAAACATAAAGGACGACTTTGAGGTCGTCCTTTTTTATTGGATTACATTTAATTCGAATTAAATTAGAAATAAAGTCATTTCTTTTCCTCAACAGGGTTTTTAACTCCCGATGGTTCGTCACATCCGCAACCTTTGGCGCAGGATTTCTTAGAACCCAACGAAGCTCTTGTCATTTGTACAATGTAGCCAATCGCAACTGCAAATACCACGGCGATAAATATATATTGAATTATTGTCCAGAACATGCTGCAAAGTTAAGTTATTTCAAAAACTGATAAGCAATCAGCGCTGCAAAATACGCCAGGCCGGTCATGAAAATCATTTGGATAAAAGTCCATTTCCAAGAATCGGTTTCTTTTCTCACAATCGCAATGGTAGCCATACACTGCATCGCAAAAGCATAAAAAAGCAAAAGCGAAATTCCCGAAGCAAAGTTATAGGAAGGCTGTCCTGTATTGGGATTTATTTCTTTTGCCATCCGTTCTCTGATGGTCAATTCATCCTCGGTTTCACCCAGCGAATAAACCGTTGCCATCGTACTTACGAAAACTTCTCTAGCCGCAAAAGATGAAATCAGCCCGATTCCCATTTTCCAGTCATAACCCAATGGCTCTATCACGGGTTCAATCGCTTGTCCCATATATCCGAGGAAAGAATATTCGAGTTTATAAGCTGTAATTTCATTTTCCAATTCATCATCAGTCAGACCGGGATTTTCTGTTTTTACGATTTCTTCGGCATTGTTAAATTTTTCGCCGACTCCGAAAGTTCCCAAAACCCAGAGTATGATGCTCATCGCAAGAATGATTTTTCCGGCACCAATCAGGAATCCCGATGATTTCTCCCAAACTGTCATCAGTACATTTCGCCAAACCGGCATTTTATAAGTCGGAAGTTCCAGAACCAAATAACTTTTGAATGAGGATTTTATAATTTTTTTCAAAACCCATGCACTTCCCAAAGCACCCAAAATGCCAAGTAGGTACATCCCAAAAAGTACAATGCCCTGAAGATTGAATCCTAAAAATTTCTGCTCGGGAATAATCAGTCCGATGATAACCACATAAATCGGTAGGCGGGCAGAACAAGTCATAAAAGGCGTTACCAAAATGGTAATCAATCGTTCTTTATCGTTTTCAATATTTCTGGCCGACATCACTGCAGGAATGGCACATGCGGCTCCGGACATTAAAGGAACAGCACTTTTTCCGCTTAGACCAAATGGTTTCAGCCAGCGATCCATCAGATACACAACGCGGCTCATATAACCTGATTCTTCCATAATTGAAATGAAGAAAAAAAGAATCAGAATCTGCGGTATGAAAATCACGATTCCACTGATTCCGGCGATGATTCCGTCGGTGAGTAAACCGTTGATAGGACCGGGCGGAAGCCAACCACCTACTTTTTGAGAAATCCAGAGAAATCCTTCTTCAATGTAATCCATAAAAGGACCCGACCAAGCAAAAATTGCCTGAAAAATCAACAGTAAAAGGGCAAAGAAAATCAGATAGCCCAAAACCGGATGAATTAGAACTTTGTCCAGTTTTTCTGTAAATAAGGTCTTCTCGGGTTTTACTTGTGTTACCGTTTTATCGAGAATTTCATCGATGGTTTCATATCGGCTGAGGATTTCTTTTACCTGAAGCCTTCTCGGAATAATTTTATGTTCCGATTTTAACTTTTCAATTTCAGATTTTTGTTGTTCGCTCAGGTGGTTTAGGTCTTTTTGGCTGAGGTATTGCCAGTTTTGGTAATCGTTTTGGACACCCGAAATCTCCTTGATTTTTTCCAAGGATTGAACGAATTCGCGTGGCGTTTCAAAATATTTAAATTCGTCAGAAATCACAAATTCCA
>JAEWHB010000032.1 GCA_023388015.1 Bacteroidota bacterium | reverse complement strand
CATTGGGACTGGGCAACAAAACCCAACCCTCGCGAAAAAGCTTCTTTCCTCCCCGAAAATTTCTTACCCATCAAAGAATCAGGAAATTTGAATTTTATCGATCTGCCTTCCGAAGGAAATTATTTGCGTGATTCGCCCCTCGGATTTGATATTATTTTTGTCGATGGACATACCGACAAACAAATGCTGCCCGTCATTCGTTACAAAGGAAAAACCATAGTTTATGTGGCCGATTTGGTAGCAACCGTCGGACATATTCCTTTGGTTTACGTCATGGGTTACGACACACGTCCATTGCTCACAATGCAGGAAAAAAGTGATTTTTTGGAAAAAGCAGTTCAGGAAGAATATTTATTTTTCTTCGAACACGATCCTTACCGCGAACTGGCTACTGTTTCCCGCACAGAAAAGGGAATACTTCTCGACTCAACCTTCTCATTTACTGAAGTTTTCGGACTCTGATATTTTCCAATCTCGTCGGATAAAATTTTTTATCTTTGTACGTTGGAAAAGAACCATAATTGCAAAGAGGAAACTCGCCTGAAATTAGAATTGGGCAGATTCCCGGGCTGCATTTAAAAACAGCTGAGCAATTTTTAGATAGAACATCAAGACGAAATAATGTAGAATATGGGATGTGGAAGTTGTGGAACAACTACGAATGGACTGCCGAAAGGCTGTAAAAATAACGGAGCTTGTGGCGTAGATTCAGGGTGCGGAAAATTACCGGTATTTGACTGGCTTTCAAATATGCGCCTACCAAATGGTCAGTTTGCTTTTAACTGCGTGGAAGTCCGATTCAAAAACGATAGAAAACAATATTATAAGAATTCAAATAATCTGCCACTGGGCATTGGCGACGTAGTCGCAACAGAGGCTCAGACGGGACACGACATTGGTGTGGTAACGCTTACAGGAGAATTGGTCAGAATTCAGATGAGAAAGAAAAATCTGACAGAAGATTCGGAAGAAGTAAGAAAGATTTACCGCAAAGCCAATGAAAAAGACATCGAAACCTGGCAGTCTTTTCGCGAAAAAGAACAGGAAACCAAGATGCGTGCACGCAGAATTGCCGTAAACCTGGGTCTGGAAATGAAAATCACCGATGTTGAATACCAGGGCGATGGTGTAAAAGCGATTTTTTATTATACCGCCGAAGGACGCGTGGATTTCCGTGAATTGATCAAACAATATGCTTCAAATTTCGGTGTGCGAATTGAAATGAAACAAATCGGCTACCGTCAGGAAGCCGCAAAAGTCGGCGGAATCGGTTCCTGTGGCCGCGAACTTTGTTGTTCGACTTGGTTGACGGATTTCCGTTCGGTAAATACAGCCGCGGCACGCTATCAGCAATTGTCCATCAATCCGCAAAAACTTGCAGGTCAATGTGGTAAACTGAAATGTTGCCTGAACTACGAACTCGATTCTTATCTGGATGCATTGGACGAATTCCCATCGATGGAAAGTACTTTCGAAACAGAAAAAGGAACGGCAGGTTGTATGAAAATCGATGTTTTCAAAAAAGAAATGTGGTTTACTTACCTGAACGGTGGCATTAGCTGGCATAAATTTACTGTGGAACAAGCAAAAGATTTCATTTCAGTCAGTAAAAAAGGAGGAAAAACAGCTGCGCTTGAAGATTTGGCGAACGAAGTAAGCGTTGAAACCGAAAAAGAATTCAAAGATGTAATTCAGGAAAATTCTTTGGAAAGATTTGAACGAAAAAACAGAAACCGAAACCGCAAGAACCGTCCGCGTGGAGATAAGGACAAAAACCAACCGCGTTCTGAAAAACCGCAACGTGCCGACAAGCAACCGCGATCCGATAAACCTCGATCTGACAAGCCGCAGCGTACAGCCAAACCTCAACAATCAGACAAACCTGAACGTGGCGAAAGAAAAAAGTTCGACAATAAAAAACAAGGGCCAAAACCAAAAGGTCAAAATCCTTCTGCTGGAAACAAACCGGAACAAGGGTCAGGCAACAAACCCAATCCGAATAAACAAAATAAGAATCAGAACAGAAAAAGAAACAATCGTAACAACCCGAATAAAAATGATGAAAATTCTTAATTGGATAATGATTTTGGGAATCTCATTTGTTTTTGTTCAATGCGATTCTCCCCATTTTTACCAACAACAAGCTTCCACTCAAAACAATTGGGATAAAGATGCTGCGCTGAATTATGACTTCGAAGTAACTGATTCAGGAAAATACGATTTTTATCTGCTGACTCGAAACAACAACGAATATCCGTACAGCAACTTATATTTATTTACCCAAATGACTACGCCCAAAGGCGAAATTTTCACCGATACACTTCAATATTATATGGCTTTTCAGGATGGCGAATGGGTCGGGACCGGAAATAGTTTGAAGGAATTATACCTTTTGTACAGAGAAAACGTTTCCTTAAAAGATACCGGTGTTTACAAGCTTTCAGTTTGGCACGGTATGCGTGAAGACAGATTGATTGGAATTGAAGATATTAGTTTAATTGTGGACAAAAAAGATGTAAAATGAGTACACAAAACAAATCAACCTCAAAACAAAAAAAGGCTTCAAAGCCATTTTCCATAAAACGAATGTTAATCCTTTTGTGGGGAGTTTTTTTGGTAGGATTACTCGGAATCTTTTTGATTTTCTGGGGAACTTCTCACGGACTACTCGGTGAAATGCCTGATGTTCAGGAGCTTGAAAATCCGGACATTTATGTTTCTTCCGAAATTTATTCGTCAGACGGCGTTTTACTCGACCGCTTTGAAACCGAAAAACGCATTCCGATTACCTATGATGATTTACCCAAACATCTCGTAGATGCGCTCCTGGCGCGAGAAGACATCCGTTTTGAAAAACACTCCGGTATTGACCCAAGAAGTACATTGCGGGCAATTACTTCAGGTGGAGGTTCAGGTGGTGCAAGTACAATTACCCAGCAGCTTGCCAAACAATTATTTACCGTAAATCGTTCAACTAATACTGTAGGACGTGCGATTCAGAAGCTTAAAGAATGGGTGGTAGCTGTTGAACTTGAAAAGCGTTATACTAAAGAAGAAATCATTGCGATGTACCTGAATAAATTCGATTTCGTTTACAATGCAAACGGGATTGAACTGGCTTCAAAAGTTTATTTCAATACAACCACTCCAGACCTGACATTGGAGGAATCGGCTATGCTGATTGCCATGCTGAAAAATCCGGTCGCCTTTAATCCGGTAAGAAATCCAAATGATGCCAAACATGAAAGAAATGTTGTATTGAACCAAATGGTGAAATATAATTCACTTACAAAAGAAGCTGCAGAAGCCGCCAAAGCTCAACCTATAAAACTCGACCAACAGGAAATTAATACCATTAGCGAATCTTATTCGGCTTATTATAAACATGAATTAAGAAGAGAGATTCAAACTTACCTTAAAAATTTAGAGGAGGAAACGGGTAAAAAATACAATCTCTACAAAGACGGATTGAAAATTTATGTGACCCTTGATTCGCGAATGCAAAAAATGGCTGAAGATGCTGTTGCCAAACATTTGTCCACGATTCAGAAAACATTTTTTGCCGAACAGAAAAATAATCCCAAAGCTCCTTTTTACGGGCTTTCTGAAGATAAAAGGCAAAGAATCTTCCAACGTGCCATGAGAAATACCAATATGTACCGGCACTTAAAAGAGGTAGGAAAAAGCGATGAAGAAATTCTGGCTGAGTTTAGCCGCAAACGTGATTCAGTTAAAGTTTTTACATGGGATGGCGTGGTTTATCAGAAAGATATGTCACTGATGGATTCCATCAAATACCACAAACATATTTTGCAATCCGGAATGATGTCAATGGATCCGACCGATGGAACCATTAAAGCATGGGTGGGCGGAATCAATTGGGATTATTTCAAATATGACCACGTAAAACAAGCAAGACGCCAAGTGGGATCAACATTCAAGCCTTTTGTTTATGTAACGGCTATCAACCAGATGAATTATACGCCTTGTAATACCGTATCCAATGCTCCTTTCCAAATCGGAAACTGGAAACCTAGAAATTCAAACGGCAAATATGGTGGAAGCCAGGATTTACGTACAGCACTTGCTTTTTCAACCAACGTAATTACCGCAAGATTAATTGCCCAAACAGGCGTTGAGCCTGTCATTCAGCTGGCACGCGAATTGGGTGTTGAGAGCGATATTCCGAAGGATTATACAATTGCATTGGGTTCTGCGGATTTAACGGTTTACGAAATGGTGGGCGCTATGAGTACCTTTGCCAACGGCGGAATTTACATTAAACCCGAATTAATCGTCAGAATTGAAGATAAAACCGGGCGCGTCATCAAAGATTATCGTCCCGAAGCACGTGAAGTTGTAAACGAATATGTGGCTTACGCCATGATAGATCTGATGAAAGGTGTAACCGACCGCGGAACCGGTAAATGGGTTCGCACCAAATACGGAATCAACAGTGAAGTCGCTTCCAAAACCGGAACGACCAACGACCAGTCAGACGGATGGTTCATCGGGATCACACCCAATCTGGTTACAGGCGTTTGGGTAGGTTGCGAAGACCGTTTTGCACATTTCCAAGGAATTGCACGCGGACAAGGTGCTGCAACCGCATTACCCATTTGGTCTTATTATATGCAATCGGTTTATAAAAATGGGAAAGAATTGGGTATAACCACCGCAGATAAATTCGAAAAACCAAAAGATATCGATGAGAAATGGGATTGTTCCTCACTCACCGGATTCCATAGTTATGGAAGTATGGGCGGAACATTTGACTATGATTATTCTGGAGCTACGGAATACCAAGATCCTATGCAATCTGTGAATAGTTCACATACCAATAAAGACACCATTGATTTCAATCAATAAGATTAAAAGGTATTAAGACCCAAGTATTAAGAATTAAGACTTTTGCGCTGAAACTCTATGTACTGCGTAACAGTCCTCGTTTTTAATGTCTAATGAACTATGTGTTTAAAATTTAGTTTTAAAAGCATTAAACTTTTGGGACCCAAGTATTAAGAATTAAGACTTTTGTGCTGGAAATTCTATGTACTGCGTAGCAGTCTATGAAAACATATGTTCACTTCGTTTTCAAAGGCTATATGAACTATGTGTTTAAAATTTAGTTTTAAAAGCATTAAATTTTTCAATCAAAAAAACCTGCCGTTTCCGACAGGTTCAAAAAACAATATTGTATTTTAATTACAACTTCACACCCATATTATAAAGCGTAAATGCAAACTTATCGGCTGCTTCGTTGATAATTGCTTCAGTCGATTTTCCGGCACCGTGTCCGGCTTTTGTATCGATTCTGATCATCACCGGATTCTTACATCCTTGTTTGTCCTGAAGTTCAGCTGCGAATTTATAACTGTGCGCCGGAACGACACGGTCATCGTGATCTCCCGTAGTTACCATCGTCGCTGGATAACAAACGTCTTTTTTCACATTGTGAACAGGCGAATAAGCATTCAAATAATCAAACATTTCTTTGTTGTCATTGGCTGTTCCATAATCATATGCCCAACCTGCTCCGGCCGTAAATGTATGGTAACGAAGCATATCCAAAACCCCAACTGCCGGCAAAGCAACTTTGGCTACATCGGGTTTCATTGTGATTGTCGCTCCTACCAAAAGTCCGCCGTTTGATCCACCTGAAAGTGCCAGATATTCAGCCGATGTATATTTTTCTTTTTTCAAATATTCGGCTGCCGCAATGAAATCCTTGAAAACATTCAGTTTGTTTAACTGACGTCCGCCATCGTGCCATTTTTTTCCATATTCGCCACCACCACGTAAATTCGGAACAGCATAAATTCCGCCGTTATTCATCCAAACCGCATTTGTAACGCTGAATCCGGGCGTCAGGCTGATGTTAAATCCGCCATAACCATACAGAATTGTGGGATTTTTCCCGTCTAATTTGATTCCTTTTTTATACGAAATCATCATCGGAACTTTTGTACCGTCATGCGAAGTATAGAAAACCTGTTTGGATTCATAATCATCTGCATTGAATTTAATCGCCGGCTTCATATAAAGATTTGATTTTCCGCTTTCTACGTCATAATCATAAATCGTTCCCGGTGTCACGTAATTACTGAATGAATAATAAATTTTCTTTTCTTCCTTTTTTCCCGAGAATCCGCTTGCAGAACCCTGTCCGGGAAGTTTAATTTCTCTGATCATTTTACCCGAATGGTTATATTGCTGCACCACATCCAGCGCTTCTTTCATATAATGTGCAAAAAGATAGCCGCCGGCAGTTGAAATATTCAGAACGTTTTCGGTTTCCGGAATTACATTTACCCAATTGGCTGGTTTCGGATTTTTTACATTCACCTTTACCAAACGATTGTTGGGTGCATTCATATTGGTCAAAAGAAATAACTCATCGCCTTGATTATCAACAAAATCGGTTGAGGTTTCAAAATTATCCAAAATCTGAACGATAGGCGCATTTGGTTTCGTCAAGTCTTGAATATACAATTCATTTCCAGTTGTAGAAATAGCTGTTGAAATCACCAAAAAGCGCTGATCTTCCGTTACGCCACCGCTGATGTATCTTCTGGGTGTTTTATCGCCACCAAAAACCAAAACATCATCGGTTTGTTTGGTGTTCATTTTATGGAAAAAAAGTTTGTGTTTGTCGGTCATTTCAGACAATTCACTTCCTTTGGGTTTGTCATAACTTGAATAATAAAATCCTTCATTTCCTTTCCAGGAAATCCCGCTGAATTTCACATCACGAATCGTATCCCCGATTTGTTTTTTATCGGCCGTTTTCATGATGATGACTTTCCGCCAGTCAGAACCTCCTTCCGAAATCTGATAAGCGCACAGCGAACCGTCTTCGGTAAAACTCACACCTGCCAATGAAGTGGTTCCGTCTTTTGAAAATTTATTCGGATCAATGAACACCTCTTCCTTCCCATTTTTTCCTTTTCGATACAAAACATAGTGCTGTTGCAAACCATCGTTTTTGTAATAATAAGTAAAATCACCTTCCTGAAAAGGCGCCGAAATCTTTTCGTAATTCCATAAATCGGTCAATTCTTGGTTTAATTTATCCCGAAAAGGTATTTTGTCCAGATAACTGAATGTCGTTTTATTCTGAGCTTCCACCCAGTTTTTGGTTTCTGATGCCAAATCATCTTCCAGCCATCGATAAGGATCTTCCACTTTTACACCAAAAAACTCATCAACCTGATTTCCTTTTTTTGTCTTCGGATATTCTCCTTTAAAATCCTGTGCCATAAGACTCATCGCTAAACTCATATTTACTAAAATGAGAAACTTTTTTTTCATGTTATTTTTCTTTGATAAACGAATTATTTATTCTCCTGAATTTACTTTCAGATTCTTCTCTCAAATTTATAAATTAAAAACTTACTTTTGGGATATGAATTGGGAGAATATCGTCGGACAATCAAAAATCAGTGAAAAATTAATAAATTCTGTCGCGGAAGGAAGAATCAGTCACGCACAATTATTTTCAGGTGAAAATGGTTGGGGCAACCTTACCACCGCGATTGCTTATGCTTCAGAAATCCTGGCTTCCGAAAAAGGCGACGCCGTCAGAGCCAAAGTTGAATCACTGCAACATCCCGATATTCATTTTAGTTTTCCGGTTACTTCCACGGAAAAAATCAAAACACCTACCAGTAATCATTTCATCAAGGAATTCCGTGAATTTGTGCTAGAAAATCCATTTGGAAGTTTGTATGACTGGCTGGAATTTGTGGAAGTTGAAAAAAAACAGGGCATCATCAATGTACACGAAGCACAGGAAATCGTCAAGTTTCTTTCGCTCAACAGTTATGAAGGAAGTTATAAATTCGTCATCATTTGGCTTCCTGAAATGATGAATGAAGCCGCTGCCAACAAACTCCTGAAAATCCTGGAAGAACCACCCAAAAAGACGGTTTTTTTGCTCGTAACCGAACGTGAAGATTTATTATTACCCACGATTATCTCCCGTTGTCAATTGGTAAAACTAAACCGATTGACCGATGAAGAAATCGCAGAATATCTCATTCAGAAAAAAGATTTAAATCCGAACGATGCCAAACGAATTTCAGTTTCGTCCAATGGTAATTTGCGCGAAGCGCTGAAAAATACAGATTCGGCCAATGAAGAATTTGAAACTTTCTTTGTGCAATGGGTAAGAAATGCATTTATGGCGGCAAAAAATCCTGCAGTGCTGAAAAATCTGGTCAAATGGGCAAACGAAATCAGTAGCTGGCCAAGGGAAAAACAAAAACAGTTTTTGACTTATTGTTCCGAAATATTTCGTCAGGCGTTATTGAAAACCTACCGTGCCGAAGAATTGGTTTACCTGAAACTGGGCGCCGAAGGATTTAACTGGGACAAATTTGCACCTTTCATTCACGGTGCCAATATCGCCGAAATTTTGGAAGAAATAAACGAATCTTCTTATCATATTGAAAGAAATGCCAACGCCAAAATTGTACTGTTGGATTTATCGATTAAACTGACGCGACATCTGCACAAAAAAGCAGCCTAATTATCAAAACTATCCTTCATCATTTTTGTTGAGTTGCTGCTCAAACCCACCATCTACAAGGAATTTGGAAGAATTGGCAGCCGCCACCGCCAAGACATCGGCGCGTTCATTGAATTCATTCCCGGCGTGTCCCTTTACCCATTGAAAAGAAACTTTGTGCAACCGATACAACACAAGAAATCTCCGCCATAAATCTTCATTTTTCTTGCCTTTGAAGGCTTTTTTCTCCCATCCAAATACCCACTTTTTTTCTACTGCGTCACAAACATATTTGGAATCAGTGTAAATGGTAATTTCGGAATTAAGTTTTTTCAGCTTCTCCAAAGCAATAATCACTGCCATCAATTCCATACGGTTGTTGGTGGTAAGCCGATATCCTTGTGAGAATTCTTTTTTAATTTTCTGTTCAGTTTCCAGCAAAATCGTTCCATATCCGCCCGGGCCAGGGTTTCCAAGTGATGAACCGTCTGTATATGCAATGATGGCCAATTATTTCGAATTAAATATTAATTAAGCTAGTTTTTTATATGATCATCATAAATCAATCTGTAAGATTTTTCTTTGACTTCTGATTTATCCCGCAAAGATAGATTTTCAGTAGGAATTATATCGATTAAGTTTACCCGAACTTTCCCGGGATAACCACGTGTCCACGACCAGGGAAACATCTTTTTCAAACCTTTGATCGAATAAATTACAATAGGAACTTGCGTAGCAATCGCAATCATAAATGCGCCTTCCATGAATTCTCCCAAAATAACTGATTCATCGTCAGGAATTCCACCTTCGGGAAAAATCACAATGCTGCTTCCTTGGCTGATTCTTTCTTTGGCAAGTTTAAACACGCGTGTACGGCTTTTTGCATCTGAGCGATCCACAGTGATACATATTTTCCTGTAAATAGACCCGAAAATTGGGAGTTTAGCCAGTTCGTCTTTTCCTACAAAAACAATCGGATGGTTTTTATGAAGAATCGCCATCAGCATGATATCCAGAATTGAGGTATGATTCGAGATAAATATATAAGGTTGATCTTTTTCTAAATTTTGATTTTTACTTAATTCTAACCGGAAGCCCAAACCATAAAAAATCAAAATCGCCCACAAACGAATTCCTTTGTAGGCAAGTGGGAAAGTTTTGGAAGATAAAGCGAGCGGGAAAGTCCAGAAAACTCCTATGGTAATAATAAGGAAAGTCGATAAAATTAAAAACCAAATTTTCCAAAGCAGGGTCAATATTTTTTTGAAACCTTTCATTGACCTCAAAATTAATAAATCCGCTGTGAGCACAAATAAAAAAAGCCCTGAAAATTCAGGGCTCTTATTTTGCTTTTCCTAAAAGGATTATTGAGCAGCGTCTTGAGCAGCGTCTTTTACGTCAGCAGCAGCACCTTCTACAGTTTCAGCAGCAGCTTCAACTCCTTCAGCAGCACCTTCTACAACAGTTCCAGCAGCTTCAGATGTAGCATCAGCAGCAGCATCAACAGCGTCAGCAGCATCTTCCAAAGCAGCGTCAGCAGCTTCGTTTGCATCAGCAGCAGCTTCTTCTACTTGCTCTTCGTTAGTTTTAGTTTCACAAGCGATGTTAGTGAAAGACAAAGCTACTACAGCCAACAAAGCGAATCCTTTTACAAATACTT
>JAEWHB010000136.1 GCA_023388015.1 Bacteroidota bacterium | reverse complement strand
CAAAGTCTTTGGATTTTCGTTCAGAATTTCGGGTAATTTATCTTCATTAATTTCTACAAACATCTTAATTCAAATTTACGTTGGTTGACAAATATTCGGCTACGCCATCTTTTGTAGCATTCATCGCAGCTTTTCCTTCTTCCCAGTTTGCCGGACAAACTTCACCGAATTTTTCAACGTGAAGAATCGCGTCCAACAAACGAACGTACTCGTCAATGTTTCTTCCTAGAGGCAAATCGTTGATGGTTTCGTGACGAACTACACCGTTTTTATCGATGATAAAAGTTCCTCTGTACGCAACCGGAAGTCCTTCGAAAACAATTCTTTCAGTTTCATAATCCGTTACATATTCACCGGCCAAAACACCATAATCCATAGAAATGGTTTTCGCTAAATCGGCAACTACCGGATATTTAACGCCCTGAATTCCACCATTATCTTTGTCAGTGCTCAACCATGCAAGGTGCGTTTCTTCTGAATCCGTAGAAACGGCAACAACTACTGCGTCTCTCTTTTCAAATTCAGCTAATTTTTCCTGAAATGCGTGCAATTCAGTTGGACAAACAAATGTGAAATCTTTTGGGTAAAAGAATAAAACGATATTTTTTTCGCCGATTGGCAATGTGAAGTCTGATACTATTTCTTCTCCGTCTAATACGGCCGGAGCTACAAATTGTGGGGCTTTTTTTCCTACTAATGACATAATCTTTACGGTTTTTAATTTTACACTGCAAAAGTACCGTGAGATTCAGTCAATCGGAATGATTAATCATAGCTAAACCCTATGATGGAATTTATTGTTTTTATATATTATTTTTCTGATTGATTTTCAATGAATTAGAAATTCATAAATAATCGCATTATGACATCAATCATAGATGACAAGCGGATTTGAAGCTTTTAGCCTATTGAATTAATCAAAAATTTCAAATTCCTTTCCGTCAAAAGAAGCAAAAACCATTGTCGGATGAGAATCCTGATAGAAAACATTACCTGATTTATCAATCGCAATCGCACCTGCAAATCCATCGTAAGGAATTAATTCGTCAAAAGTTTTTTCAAATGCTTTGTCAATTGAAAATCCATCGGTCACGCGCGTGACGATTTTTGCTGCAACCGCTCCGCTGACGATGTCCTCGCCCACTCCGGTACAACTTACCGCACAAGCTTGGTTTGCATAATTTCCGGCAACGGTTGCCGAGTCTGAAATCCTTCCCGGAATTTCAAATCCTTTTCCGCCGGTAGAAGTGGCTACTGCCAATTTTCCTCCGGAATCCAAAGCTACACAGCCTACGGTTCCGGTTCCTGTGGATTCTTTTTTGGCTAAATATTCGTCGCGTCTTTGCGGAATCTCAGTTGAAAATTTTTCAAATCCATTTTGTCGGGCAAAATTTGTTGCGCCTTCTCCACCCAAAACTTTGTCTTCAAAATCCAATAATTTCTCGGCTACCTGAATTGGATTTTTTACGTCTTCAATATTGATAACACCACTCATTTTTTGAGTTGTTCCATCCATCAATGAGGCACTCATTCTGATTTTCCCATCGCTTTGGATCTGCGAACCAATTCCGGCATTGAAAAGCTCATCGTCTTCCAAGAGCGAAACCGTATAAACAACCGTTTCCAGCGCAGAATGGTTTTGAAGAAACTCAAATCCCTTTCGGGCGATTTCCTTCAATGCATTTTGTTTGGCAATTTTGGTTTCCGAATTGGTATGAGATTCCGAAAAAAATCCGCCGTGAATGATGATTTTCATTTTAAACTGTTTCTTTTATGGTTTCGCCCCCGATTACAAGTTCACCCGAAGTCAAATCATAGGTATCATTCTGACTCATCACGTGTACCACTAAATTACTAATAGAAATAGGCTCTCCCAAAGAAACATCGGTCAGATTTGTATTTTTAATTTGTTGTCCATCGACCAAAATCACAAGTCCCGAACCAATGGCTTCCATTTTCGTTCCTTCCTTGATCAAAAGTCCGGTATCTTCTCCCAAACCGATTCCCAAAACCATTGGGTTGCTTACAACCGCTTGAAAAAGTCGCCCGATCCGGCCGCGTTTTACGAAATGCGTATCAATGATTACATCGTCCACAAACCCAAGTCCGCTTGTGATTTTTACTTCTCCTTTCAACAAAGCTTCTTTACTTGCGCCCTGATAAATCATACTTTGAGAGGCAGCTGCTGCTCCGGCCGAAGTTCCGGCATAAAGAAATTCTTCATTTCTATATTTTTCCAGAAGAATTTTATGAAATCTCGTTCCGCCGAGGATTGAAGTTAGTCGCAACTGATCCCCGCCTGTAAACATCACCACATCGGCTTCTTCAATTCTTTTCAATATGCTTTCTTCAACGGCTTCTTCACGTTTCTGAATGTGCAGGACATCGACGTTGGTAGCACCGAGATAATTAAATGCTTTTATGTATTCGGCTCCTACTTCCAATGGAATTGTAGAAGCAGTCGTGATGACTTCAATTCTTGATTCTTTGCCGTGTTTGGATTCACTGATTAATCTTTTTAAAATTCCTTTTTCAAAGAAATTGAGATTGTTGGCTATATTTTCATCAAAACTAGCTTCTGTGAAACTTCCTTTGTCCACTGCGCCGCCAATGATGATTAGTTTTCCTTTTATATTCATTTGGCAAATCTAAATATATTTTTAAATAATAATTTACATTAATTTAAAACGAAATAATAACAATTTTTCAAGATTTTAAAAGGAAAAGTGAAATAATTCAAAAAAAGAATTAATTTTAGCTGAACACATAAACAGGACAACTTAAATAATTTATTTTATGAAGATTTTGA
>JAEWHB010000250.1 GCA_023388015.1 Bacteroidota bacterium | reverse complement strand
TAAACGGAATCTGGGGTGGCTATACCGGAAAAGGTGCAAAAACAGTAATTGCTTCGCATGCCTACGCCAAAATTTCAATGCGATTGGTTCCACATCAAGATCCGGAAAAAATCACGCAATTATTTGTGGATTATTTTCCGACGCTTGCTCCTTCTTCAGTTGAAGTTACCGTAAAACCGCACCACGGCGGACACGGATATGTTTTGCCGACTTCTGACAAAGGATTTCAAGCGGCTAAGAAAGCTATGACCCATACATTTGGAAAAGAAGCTTTGCCAACAAGAGGTGGTGGAAGTATTCCGATTGTAGCTTTGTTTGAAAAGGAATTGGGTTCTAAATCGGTTTTAATGGGCTTCGGTCTGAATTCCGATGTGATCCATTCGCCCAACGAGAATTTCGGACTCATTAATTTCTACAAAGGAATTGAAACGATTCCGTATTTCTTTAAATATTATGTGGAAGGTTAAGCCAAAATAAAACAAGAAAGGAGCTTAATCGCTCCTTTTTTATTAACTTATATTTCTTTTTATGATGATTCCAAACCACCATTCGGATGATGGAGAAATAACATTGTAAATCAATTGATTGGGATTCTTCACTTCGTTGCACTACGCTCTGAATGACAGGTTTCAATTAGGTATTTAACACTCTTTTTACTTCATAAACATCTTTCCTTCGGTCTTTCAGGTTTTTGACACTTCCGAATTCATGGAGTTCGGTGAGCAAATCCAAATCGACATCTGAAATCAGGATCATTTCGGTATTGGGTGTGGCTTCTGCTTTCACGCCGTCCATCGGAAAAGCAAAATCACAAGGCGTAAAAACCATGGACTGCGCATACTGAATGTCCATATTGTGAACGTTGGGCAGATTTCCTACGCTTCCGGCAATGGCTACGTAGCATTCGTTTTCTATGGCTCTCGCCTGTGCACAATTTTTCACACGCGAAAACCCATTTTGAGTATCAGTCAGGAAAGGCACAAATAAAATATTCATTCCTTCATCGGCCAACAGACGGCTCAATTCAGGGAATTCTACATCATAACAAATCAGAATTCCTATTTTACCACAATCCGTATCAAAAATCTTTAATTCTTTTCCTACCTGCATTCCCCAGACTTTTGCTTCGTCGGGTGTAACATGAATTTTTTCATATCTCTCTACAGAACCATCTCTGCGGCAAAGATATCCGACGTTAAAAAGCTTTCCGTCCACTACTTCGGGCATACTGCCGGTGATGATATTGATATTGTAAGAAATCGCGAAACGCGAAAAATTCTTTACAATTTCTTCTGTAAATTCTGCGAGTTTGCGAATGGCATCCGGTTCTGATAGATGATTGTATTTGGCCATCAGCGGCGCATTAAAAAATTCGGGAAACAAAGCAAAGTCCGAACGATAACCAGAAAGCGTGTCCACAAAATATTCTGCCTGTTGCAATAATTGGGAAACATCATTGTAAGGACGCATCTGCCATTGAACCAATCCAAGACGCACAACGCGTTTGGTTGCGACGGTTTGGGTAGAAGGTTTTTCATAATAAATATTGTCCCATTCGAGAAGAACTGCATATTCGCTCGAAGCTTTATCGCCTTCCAAATAACCTTTTAGCACACGGATTGGGTGAAAATCATTGGACAGCTGAAAGTTCAGAACAGGATCGTCGATTTCCTTGCTTCTTACTTTTTCAATGTATTGTTTAGGCGATAATTCCCTAGCATATTTATGATAAAAAGGAATTCTTCCACCAAAAACAATGCTTTTGAGATTCAGTTTTTCACAAAGTTCTTTTCGGTAATCGTAGAGTCTTCTGCCCAATCTAAGTCCGCGGAATTCGGGTTTAATGAAAATATCGATTCCGTAAAGAATGTCACCGTTTGGGGAATGAGATGAAAAAGTATAATTGCCCGTAATCTCTTTGTAGGTATGCGCTCGTGAAATCCGGTCTGAATTTACGATGATGGACAGCGCACAGCCGGCAATTTTCCCGTCTACTTTGATGACCACTTGTCCGTCTGGGAATTTTTGCAATAAATTATTGATCTGACCTTTATCCCAATAGGCATCTGGCATGGATTGATAGGAAGAAATCATGGCATTTTTAAGTTCTGCATAATCGTCGATGGAGAGAAAGGTAATTTCTATATTTTCGATTTCGTCGTGGTTCATTTTAATTTATGTAAGGTATAAATTTAGGAAAGAAAATGACAAAATACCGGAAAATTTCAGGTTCAATTCTTCCCGAAAAATTCAGGCATAAAAAAAGCAGCCAAACCGGCTGCTTTAGTATTTTGAAAGTTCTAATTAATCTTTCTTTTCTTCTGTACCTTCTTCGGCAGAAGCTTCTGGAGTTTCAGCTTTTGGCTCCTCAACAGTTTCTTCTGTTGTTGTTTCTTCAGCTTTCACTTCTTCCACTACTTCTTCTTTGGTTTCAACTTCAGCAACTGGAGTTTCTTCTTTTTTAGAAGTTCCTCTTCTGCTTCTTCTTGTTTTCTTCTCCGGCTTAGCAGAAGTGTACAATTCGTTGAAATCAACCAATTCGATCATCGCCATATCAGCACTATCTCCCTGACGGAATCCGGTTTTGATGATACGGGTATATCCACCCGGGCGATCTGCGATTTTAGGAGCTACTTCACGGAACAATTCAGCAACTGCTTCTTTGTCCTGTAAATATTTAAATACTACACGACGATTGTTTGTGTCGTCGGTCTTTGATTTTGTAATCAAAGGTTCAATGTAACGTTGCAATGCTTTTGCTTTTGCAACTGTGGTATTGATTCTTTTATGTGTAATCAATGAGGAAGCCATGTTGGAAAGCATCGCACTTCTGTGAGAGGCTGTTCTTCCTAAATGATTGATTTTTTTACCGTGTCTCATTTTAATAAAATTATTCTACGTCTAACTTATACTTGGAAATGTCCATTCCGAAACTTAATCCTTTATTGTCCACCAATTCTTCCAATTCGGTCAATGATTTTTTACCGAAGTTTCTGAATTTCATCAGATCAGATTTGTTGTAAGAAACCAATTCACCAAGGGTTTCTA
>JAEWHB010000246.1 GCA_023388015.1 Bacteroidota bacterium | reverse complement strand
CTTCTTGACCCAATGAAGGACCTACTTCTTCTAACTGAACAATTTTTGAAGAAGCCGGTAAGCTACCTGCTTGTAAGATGTTGGCCAAGTCACGCGCTTCTTCAAGCGTAAAGTTTCCTGAAATCTGTGAGTTTCCTCCTGAAATTTTTTCGTTGATATTCGGAGCCGAATAAACCATATTGTCCAATACGATGGCAATGGAATTTCCGACGTTTTCTTCTGTAATTCTAGACCATCTTTGAGCTCCTTCCGGATTCATTTTCATGGTCACAATAGGTTCATTTGAAATAGAACCTGCATTTCTTTCTCCGGTTGCCTGATCGATCACATCACCCGGAAGAAGCGGCGCATTTTGCTGATCTCCGCTAAGCGCATAAAGGGAAAGGAAAGTACCTACTGCTCCGGTATTTCTGGTGTCTACAGGTTTGTGTCCCCAATAATATTTATAATTACGGATGTTGGACGGCATATTTGCCTTAAGTCCCGGTGAATTCAAAATCTCGTTAACAATAGCAGTGTCTTTGGTTGCAACCGAGAAAAGAGAATTCCCTTCCATTGCCGGTTGGATGATTCCCTGAAGACTTTGCACATCAGTTTTGATGCCCAGACTTTGCGGATTCAGCGTAGCGAAATAAGAATTTACCTGCGGATTATTACCTTCAACTTTCCAAAATTCAAGTTTCGCTGTACTTTGAAGTAAGTTTTTGATTCGGTCTTTGTTTTTCTCGCCCGGCATTTCCACCAAGATTCGTCCGTCTCCGGAACCTCCTAAACGTTGAATAACCGGTTCCACAACACCAAATCGGTTGATACGAGAAGAAATAACCTGATAAGCCGTTCCGATTTTCGCATCAATATCATTCTTGATTTTATCTTTTACAGATTCGTCGCTTTCGTTGAATTCAATAAAACTTGCATTCTGACGGTTTCCAAAAAGATCGGCTGAGGCATATCGAAGATTTTGCTGACCTTTCTCTGTTCTGATTCTTTCAAATTCATCGAAGAAAATATCAACATACGCACGGTTACCTTGTGATCTTTGTTGGATATCGGCAGAATTCAGCGCTTCCACAAAGATTGGATTCTCGCTGTGATCAGCAAGACTTTCCAGCAGGTCGCGAACCTGAACCTGAAGGATCACACTGATTCCTCCACGCAGGTCAAGACCTAATTTGATTTCTTTGTTTTTGGCATCGCGGTAATTGTAGCTGATGATTCCCAAGTTTAGGGTATCATTGGCCAAACTGTCCAGTACAATCTGCTCATGCGCTTCATCTCTCGAATTTTCAAATGCTTCGCACTCTATCTTATTGGTGTACCAAGTGTAGCTTAATTGTCTGATGGAAAGTATCCCCAAAATAATCGCTATACCTGCTATAAGCCATTTTCCTTTCATCTGTTCTTTTTTTATTAGTTTTTTAATTGTCAGATGGAATGCTCAACTCATAACGGTAATTCATTAAAAAATCGTTGATGAGCATTTCATAATTGGTGTCTTAATTAAGAATTTTTTAACGCGCAAATATAGAAGTATCTGATAACTTAACCAAAATTATACAGATTGTTCCAAATTTTTTTTCAACAATAAATCGAGGGATTATCAAAGTAAATCATTGGCAAGGTTGGCTAACTCACTTCGTTCACCTTTAATCAATTGAATATGAGCGAATAGTTTTTGTCCCTGGACCCTGTCCACCAAATAAGACAATCCGTTTGATTGTTCATCCAGATAAGGTGTGTCGATTTGTTTTATATCACCTGTAAAAATAAATTTTGTGTTTTCTCCGGCTCTTGTTATGATGGTTTTGATTTCGTGGGGCGTGAGATTTTGCGCTTCATCCACTATGAAAATTACATCAGACAAACTCCTTCCACGAATGTAGGCCAGCGGCGTAATCAGTAATTTTTCCTGTTCCACCATCAGGTTGATTTGTTTGTATTCTTTGTCCTGTTCGTCAAACTGATATTGAATGAATTTCAGATTGTCCCAAAGCGGTTGCATATAGGGATCAATTTTGGATTTGATGTCACCCGGCAAATACCCGATATCTTTATTGCTCAACGGAACAATCGGCCTCGCTAGATAAATTTGTTTGTATTCCTTCTTCTGAGCAATTGCCGCAGCCAACGCAATCAAGGTTTTTCCCGTACCCGCCACGCCATGCAAAGCCACAAGTTTTATTTCTTTCTTTAAAATCGAATGAATTGCAAAGGCTTGTTCTGCATTTTTGGGTTTGATGTTGAAAACCGTCTGTTTGTTGACTCTTTCCAGTTGTTGCTCAAACGGATTGTAATATGCCAAAGCAGAGGATTTATCGCCCTGCAAAATATAATAAGCATTGGCCGAAATCTCCATTTTTCCTTCAATCATTTCCAAAGGAACCGCATAATCTTTGTAAAGCGAATCGATGATTTCCTGATCAAAGTCGGTGTAAGTAAGAATTCCGGTGGGAAGATTGTCCACATTCTGAACTTTGCCGGTTTCATAATCTTCTGCTTTTATCCCGAGCGCTTTGGCTTTCAGCCGAAGGTTCACGTCTTTCGTGACCAAAGTAACCAAACGTTTGGGTTCATCTTTGGAAATAATCAGACAGGAATTCAGGATTTTGTTGTCCATCGAATCGGCTCCATAGGTTTTAACGGCTGATTTTTCAATTCCGTTGGTTTCCATCACGATTTTAAATGCACCTTTTCCCTCGCCCGGAAGCGGGATCCAATCCTGAATCAGGTGATCTTTGGAAGTTTTATCCAAAAAGCGGATGAATTCGCGCGCTTCAAAATTTTTGGTATCGTTTCCTTTTTTAAAAGTATCTAACTCTTCCAGAACCGTAATCGGAATCACGATGTCGTGTTCGTCAAAGTTCATGATGGATTTATGGTCAAAGATGATAACCGAAGTATCCAGTACAAATATTTTCTTTTTCATGTGTTCCTTTCAATTTTTCAATTTGTCTAATTGACAAAAATTTTAAGTGAACC
>JAEWHB010000194.1 GCA_023388015.1 Bacteroidota bacterium | reverse complement strand
CTGAATTCTTTACCACAGCGCCGGCAAAAGCCGTTCCGGTTGCTTTGGCAAAAGCAGATTTGAATGCTTCTGATGTTGATTTCTGGGAATTCAACGAAGCGTTCTCTGTAGTGGGAATCGTAAATACGCAGATTTTAGGATTGGATGCAGCCAAAATCAATGTGAACGGTGGAGCGGTTTCTTTGGGACATCCGCTTGGAAATTCCGGTTCGCGAATTCTGGTTACACTGATCAATGTTTTGAAACAAAACGGAGGGAAAATCGGTGGAGCCGGTATCTGTAACGGAGGCGGAGGTGCTTCTGCGATGATTATTGAAAATTTGGATTAATCCAACGAAATTATAACTTCAATCCTCCAAGGTTTTCGAAACTTTGGAGGGTTTTTCATTTTTCAAAATGACATGTTTTCATTTCGAAGAATTATCTTTGTCTAAATCCAATTTTAAATGAACATTCAGGACAAAATTCTTGCATTAAGGGAAGAACTCAATCAGCACAATTACAATTATTACATATTAGATTTACCCAAAATTTCTGATTATGAATTCGATCAATTGTTGAAAGAATTACAGGAATTAGAAGAAGCTCATCCTGAATTTTTTGATCCCAACTCCCCTACTCAACGCGTGGGTGGAACGGTGACCAAAATTTTTCCTACAATCGTTCACGAACATCGAATGTATTCGCTGGATAATTCGTATTCGATTGAAGATTTGCAGGACTGGGAAAAACGGATTGAAAAAGCACTAGAGGAAAAAGTGGAATTTGTTTGCGAACTCAAATACGATGGAGCTTCGGTTTCTATTTTGTATGAAGATGGTCGTCTCAAACAAGCCGTGACACGTGGTGATGGATTTCAGGGTGATGAAATTACGCCAAATGTCAAAACCATTCGTTCGGTTCCTTTGAAATTGAAAGGTGATTTTCCTGAAAAATTTTATGTTCGTGGCGAAATCATTTTACCTCACAAAGAATTTGAGCGCATCAATTCCGAACGTTCGGAACTAGGTTTGGAACTTTATGCCAATCCTCGAAATACAGCGAGCGGAAGTCTGAAATTGCAGAACAGTGGCGAAGTAGCCAAACGAAAATTGGATTGTTATCTTTATACGATTGTTGGGAATAATCTGAATTTTAATTCCCAATGGGATATGCTGAAAGCGGCGGAATCTTTTGGTTTTAAAATTCCCAAAACCGCCAAATTATGTTCAAGTCTGCAGGAAGTTTTGGATTTCATTGATTATTGGGACAGCGAACGTAAAAATCTTCCGTTTGAAATTGATGGAATTGTCGTAAAAGTCAATTCTTTTGCACAACAAGAAGAATTGGGACATACCGCCAAATCTCCTCGTTGGGCAATGGCTTATAAATTCAAAGCCGAAAAAGCCGAAACCGAATTGCTGAGCATCTCTTATCAGGTTGGACGAACAGGTGCCATTACGCCGGTTGCTAATTTGAAACCGGTTTCCCTAGCGGGAACCATCGTGAAACGTGCTTCTCTGCACAACGAAGACATTATCAGCAAGCTTGATGTCCGGATTGGCGATAGCGTTTATGTGGAAAAAGGCGGCGAAATCATCCCAAAAATAGTGGAAGTAAATTTTGATGTGCGTCAGCCCGATTCACAGCCGGTTGAATTCATCAAAAATTGTCCGGAATGCGGTTCAGCACTCATACGAAACGAAGGCGAAGCCCATCATTTCTGTCCGAATGAAGACCAATGCAAACCACAAATCATCGGAAGAATTGAACATTTTGTTTCGAGAAAAGCGATGGATATGGCGAGCATCGGAGTGGAAACCATTGGTTTGTTGTTTGATAATCAATTGGCTAAAGATGCCGCCGATTTATACGATTTGAAGAAAGAAGAAATCCTTCCACTCGATCGAATGGCCGATAAATCTGCTCAGAACATTATGGATGCCATAGAAAAATCAAAGGAAATTCCTTTTGAAAAAGTTCTGTATGCCATCGGAATTCGGCACGTAGGCGAAACGGTTGCTAAAAAATTAGCCAAAGAATTTCATTCGATGGAAAATCTGATGAATGCAACCATCGAAGAATTATCAAATACAGATGATGTCGGAGAAAAAATCGCTTGGAGCATTCAGGAATTCTTTTCAAAAGAGAAAAACCGAATTTTGGTCAACCGATTGAAAGAAGCCGGTTTGAAAATGGAAATTGGCGAAGAATCCAAACCTACTTCTGATATTTTGGTAGGAAAAACTTTTCTTTTCACGGGTGCTTTGACCCAGTTTACGCGTGAGGAAGCCCAGAAATTAGTCGAACAAAACGGAGGAAAAAATATTTCAGGCGTGAGTAAAAATTTGAATTATTTGATTGCCGGAGAAAAGGCCGGAAGTAAACTCAAAAAGGCCGAAGCACTTGGAACTGTGAAAATCCTGACGGAAGATAAGTTTTTGGAAATGATTAATTCCTGATTTTGAATGAATTAAATTTAAACTAAAATCATTTTCTTATTTTAGTAAATTAAAATCAAGGTTATGAAAAACTTATTCTTTATTCTTTTAGTTTCCATTGGAATTTTCACTCAGGCGCAATCCGCAGAAATCGAAGGCGCTTATCTGTCGCAAAAAGGCGATGTTCATCAGCTTTGGTTGTTTGTGGACGGTTATTCTTCCCTGACGGAATTCAAAGCCAATGAATTTATTTCCACAATGGGCGGACCGTATCAAGCTCAAAATAATCAATTGATTATTTCAGTTGAATTCAATGATAAAGACAGTTCGGAAGTAGGAAATCAACTGGTTTTTCCATTGAAATTCAATGGAGATGATTTCACGGATTCCGAAGGAAACAAATGGGTAAAACAAATTAAATCCCAGGATTTGGACGGTGCCTGGAAAATCACGGGAAGGAAAATCGACGGGGAAATGAAGGAGATTCACCAAAGAGGCGAACGAAAAACGCTGAAACTTTTGGTGGGAGGTTATTTTCAATGGTTTGCGATTGATCCTTCCCAAAAGAGCTTTTCGGGAACCGGTGGTGGAATTTATACATTTGAAGGCGGAAAATACACCGAAAAAATTCAGTTTTTCTCAAGAGATAATTCCCGTGTGGGCGCATCATTGCAGTTCGATGGGGAATTGAAAGACGGAAAATGGCACCATAGCGGATTGAGTTCCAAAGGCGATCCGATTTATGAAATCTGGGGCAGAATCAATTGAGTATTCTTAAACATTAAGAGGTTTTGAATGTGACAAATTAGAATTATTAAGATTCGTTAAGAATCAACAAGTTGAATTAAATCTATTCTAATTTTGTTCCGCTTCCTTCTTTTCTTTCTTTCGGATTTCATAAGGCGATTTATCCATAGGATTCGCACCAAATGTTCCAAAGAAAATGGAGAGAATCGCTACCAAAAACGCATACAAAATCATTGCAACGATAAAGCCGTAAAAAGGATTTTCACTGTTGAAAAAGCCGATAGAAACGGCAATCACAAATCCCACGATATAATAAATAAATACTTTTTTCATTTTTTAATTTTAATAAAATTTTACTTTCTACTTACTAACTCTTCTCAAACTTCAACGTATTGAAAGCTTTAATAAGTGCATCTCTACTTTCAATTTTTAAATTATTTCCGTAAAAATTAATCTTACCGAGCCATTTATATTTCTGTCCCATATTGAATCCAAATATATTCCTGTCGTCCCCCTTATTCCCTTTTTGGGATAAATAATCTTGGCTTTTTTATTATCTATCTCCTTGAATTCTGTTATGTGAGAATTCAAAGAATCAACATTAATGATATTTATTAAAGAATCACGGATTTTAAATGCCTTATCAGGGTCGATCCCTTCGTTTAACCTAAGAACATCCCAAAAAATACTGTCTTTTATTGGTTGATTGATATCTAAAGAATTCGAATAAAGTCCATAATCAAAAATTATTGAATCTTTGTCTTCCGTAACAATGCCACCAACATAACTATCGGTACCTTTTAATTTTATTTTTTTCCATTTTCTTGGAACTTCGATTGTAAATCCATCAAATTTCACCTTCTTAATTTCAGATTTATTACAAGCGGGTATCAATACTAATAAAATTAATAGGAAGAAATTGTGTTTACTTGGTTTCGAATTAATTCGCATAAGTTCTACTAACCTTTTGAATTCCATCTACTTGTCTCAACTGATCAAGAATTTTATCGAGTTGGGATTTATTTTTAACCGAAACCGAAATTTTCCCGTCAAACACACCATCTTCT
>JAEWHB010000115.1 GCA_023388015.1 Bacteroidota bacterium | reverse complement strand
TTTTGGTTTCATTTAAAAATTGTACGGTTAAGCATTATGATGAAATCCTTTTCCATCCGGATTGGGGCGTTTATGACATGGCCATCGGGAAATCTATCATTTCGGCTTATGCAGGTCCGGCAGATTTCACTTCTTTTGATATGATTACACATCAATTGGAAACCAAAGTTAAGAAACTTGAAATTCCGTCCAAAGAACAAAAACTGCGAGAAATGTATCAGCAGGTGAGGGGAATGCGCGAAAATAACTTGGTAAAAGAAGAAGCGCTTTCGCGGGTTTTCGAAACACTTAAATCGGAACATCCGACCGAATGGTTACTTCCGGTAGAGGTGTACGAACTCGCCTTTTTGAACAAATACGTTCTGCAACAAGAGATTAAAGAGTACTTAAATAATTTGGCCAAACAGCAAAAAGAAGTGGCGCATCTGATTGAAGATGGAATTTACCTGTCGGAAAATCCGGTTATTTCAGCTGAGCCAGTTTCTTCGACACCAGATCTGTAACAAGTCCGCCCAACCAGGAAAAAAAGAACAGAACCGGCATGATGGAAAGTTCATACCAAGTTGGATGATAAGCGGTAAAAATTACATCGCCCAACGCGATCAGAAATAAAATGAAGCCTACAAAAACTGCGTAGGCTTTTTTTGCTTTCGTCACAAGTATTGCCGTCACGAGTCCGCCGAAAATTGCGCCCACACCGTTTGAAAACAGCAAGGCAAGAAAGAATTCATCCCGGACTTCAGGCGTTCGCGCTGCATATTTTATCACACGGTTCCAATGTTCATACGGAAAACGCGAATAATCATATTCAATCCAGTTATCATTGAGTGTAATTCCAAAAGTGATGATGACCATCGCCACGGCTAGTCCCAGAATTACAGCAAAAAAATTTCTTAAAAATGTCAGCATGATGAATTAAAGATGGGCAATCATTGAGATTTCAACTTTGACATCGCTCGGCAGCTTTGCAACCTGAATCGTTTCCCTTGCCGGATAAACGCCTTCCTGAAAGTAAGATGCATAAATTTCATTTACCACTGTAAAATCATTCATGTCTTTCAGGAAAATAGTGGTTTTCACAACATTTGAAAAATTGGCTCCGGCTTCAGTCAAAATGGCTTCCAGGTTTTTCATAACCTGATGCGTGGCTTCAGAAATTTCTGAAACGATTTCTCTCGTCTCTGGATTGGCCGGAATTTGTCCGGAAATAAACAAAAGATTGTTAAGTGAAACCGCCTGATTATAAGGTCCGATGGCTTGAGGTGCGTTTTGAGTATGTATATTTTTTTTCATTATAAATTTAATTTGTGTCAAAGAATTTAGTGAAATTCATAATAAAAGGCCTTTGAATTCCTTTCTTATGCAAATATAAACAAGTTTTAGAAGTTTGCGTTTCTCATTTGGGTAGATGCATTTTCATCATATTTCACTGCATCTTTGAGGATGTTTGCTTTGATTCCAATGAAGAAATCCCAGGTTTTATAACGTCCGAACGGAACCCAGGAAAACGAAATATTGAAACTTCTCAAATCCCGGTTAAGTGAAATCCTGGCCTGTGAAAATTCCTTTGACCTGAAATCATACGAAGTGGAAGTGCTCAGACTCCAGTAAGGTGAAGGCGAAACCGAAGAATTGATGGCAAGAACCGTTGTATGTGTACCAATCCGGCTGTCACCGCGATTGTAATTATGTGTGAAATTCAATCCGAGTTTCCAGGGAATCGTGAAATGTGCATAATCGTATTCATCAAAATAAAAATGCTCATTCCGAACTTCCCCACGTTTGGAATATTCTTTATCGTCAATTGATCCGCCGCCAAATGTTTTATTGTCAAAATTATATCCGAAATTGATGCTGTAACTGCTCAGCCTGAATGCGCCCAATTCATTAACCGGAGTTCCGAATTCCTGACCTTCTTCAAAGACAATTTTGTACGGATCAAATGAAGCCCGGTATTGTAAATTCAGTTTTTGATTGAACAAACGCGTCATCCCCGAAATATTGATATCAGACCATTTGAATTCTTCTGCCGCCATATTGTAGGAAGATGTAATGTCTAAATATTCAAATATTTTCACTTTTGTATAGCCGGTCGAATCGGATTTGGAACGAACTTTCATTTCCAAATTGTTGCGAAGTCCAAAATTCATAGAAGCATTTTGCCCTCTGGACGGTGCGCCGTAATATCCGCCTTCAAATCTTGAGTAAAGAACTTTTCGTCCATCCGGGCCACGGTAATAGTCATAATAACCCCATTCTTCCGAAGCAAAATCGGGGCGATAACCTACCCCAATCGTCGGAGAAATTACGTGTCGGATTCCCTTTATCAAAGCATCTTTGTCCTGCGGAGCAATATAAGTTCCATACAGATTCGTGGAAATACTCGCGCCCATATTGAAAGTTCGATAAGAATCAAAACCATTTATGTCGTAATCAATGACGGCATTTTCTTCCGGGTCAAATCTTTTTTCGAAGGTTTTCAAGTACCAGGTTTCATCATAAGAAGCATTTAGGGTAAGCGGGAAATAAGTTCCCAGTGTTACGCCTGTATTCAGGTCGACTCTATGTCTTGCGCCGTTTTTGGCATTGTCCCACATTCGACTTGTAAACAAATCATCTTCGGTCGTATTGATGCTATTG
Organism: Bacteroidota bacterium; assembly: GCA_023388015.1. Classification (GTDB taxonomy): domain Bacteria; phylum Bacteroidota; class Bacteroidia; order Flavobacteriales; family Weeksellaceae; genus Moheibacter. Next base: position 1,377 of record JAEWHB010000115.1, on the reverse strand, counting down.
ACCACATTCAGGTTATAGCCCACGGCAAGATTTTTCAGCAATCCTTTTTTACTTCCGGCTTTGGGTGCAAACGGATAAATCCGGCTCATATTAAAAGTCAGTTGAGGCAACATAAATTGCATTACACCCGTGTTGAAATTCGAGTTGTTCGATGCCGTCAAAGCCAGACTGAAAGGTGAATTCGGGAAAGTTTTATTGATTGAAATGGATGAACTACTGTTGTTTTCATACACATTTCCGTTGATGATGTTTCCGTTGTTGATTCCGTCGCGGTAATACCTCGTACTTCGGTAGTTGATACTTGAATTAAAAATCAAATTCGGATTGGCTTTCGGATCCTGTGAATGGCTCCAGGTCAGTGCGTACATCGTGGCTTTGGAATAATTGTTCAACCCTTTGATGCCCGTTACTCTGTTTTGATAATCAAATCCGAAATTCCCACTGAATCTATATCGTTTGCGATAAGTAGAATTTGTTTTCACACCCCAACTTCCTTTGGTATAAATATCGCCCCTGATTGCCAAATCAAGGAAATCACCGATTGGTAGATAAAATCCGCCGCCTTCAAGGAAAAATCCGACATCATTTCTTTCACCAAAAGAAGGAATCAGTATTCCGGCAGAGCGTGTGTCGCCCATTGGTAAATAGGCAAAAGGCAATATCAGTGGAGTGGGGACGTCATAAATCCGCATATTGATGGGGCCTGTGACCATCGCTTTGTTTTTTCCGTCAATGTATTTGGCGGTTTGAGTGCGCAAAACATAATCAGGTTCATCGGTTTTTTTCTCGATGAAATAAGTATCGGTCGTATAATCTGCACCTCGCACGTACATCGTACTATCGTTGGCTCTTTTCACACGATCGCCTACCAAAACGCCTTCGCCTTCAGTAATTCGTACATTATAAGCAACTCCGATTTTGGTTTTGAAATTAATTTTGAAGCTATGTTGTTCGTATTCTTGACCGGCTTGTTTAAAAATAGTAGGCTCGGTAATGATTCCGAGCGAATCTCGTTTCCCATCGGCATAAATATCTCCGGTATCCCAGTTGATTTCGATATAATCTGCACGGATTTCCATATCGGTGTACTGAATAATGGCATTTCGGAGCAGGTAACTCATCTTTTTGCGCCATTCGTGAATTTGGTCATCTGAATTATAAACCAGAATATCTTCCAGTCTTTCTTCTCTTACGGTATCAATTTTGATAGAATCGACAAGCACCACAGTACTGTCAGTGTCGTTTACAGGGTCCGGATCGACCTGTGAAAAAACAGTGCTGTTGAAAAGCAGTAGAAAAAATAATGCAAATAGATATTTAAAAAATCTTTTATGCAAACTAATAAACTTATTTTTGCGCTAAATCGTGTCAAAAGTA
>JAEWHB010000110.1 GCA_023388015.1 Bacteroidota bacterium | reverse complement strand
TTTTGGTTTCCAGCCACGATTTGAACCATACAGTCGAAGTTTCTGACCGGATCATTGCACTCCACAAAGGCGAATTGGTTAAAGACATTAGAACTTCAGAAGAAACGCTAAAAGAATTGGAAAGTTTCTTTGCGGTTTAATTTGTTTAAAACTGATAAGCAAGACCAAATCCGTCTCTGTTTACATTTAATCTTAACTGTGAAGTCTGAACCTCACTTTCTCCATTTTCAACATCAATTGCCTTTTTGATGTTTTTGGAATAACCCATCCACAATGGAATACTTGAAAGCATAATTCCAGCGCCCAATGCTATTGTCGAACCACTTAAAATATAACCCAAAATATTACCTTCGGTTGATTTAGTGATAACATACACACCTACCCCCAAACCTAAAATTGCACCGCCCGAATAAGTGAGAATTGAAGCAATAGATTTGTTCGTTTTAGCTTTTCGCATATAACCAATTGCTTGTTCGTTTGAAAAAACATTTTCATATTCTTTAAACCTAAATTCCTGAGCATCCTTGATGAAGAAATTTTTAGAGTTTGCTCCTCGCTCAACTTTTGATGTGGTTGATTCATCAATTTGTGTATAAACTAATGCGGGTATAAAAATTAATACCAATAATAATATTTTCATTTGTTTTAAGATAGCGTGATTTACAATAAATTTTCATCCACCAAATTCGGCAAAGTAACTTTTAACAAAGGTTCGTCTTCCATCGCTCGTTTGATGGCAAAAATCGCTTCTTCGTTTCTCGCCCAAGAACGACGCAATGCCGTTATTTACATCCCAATGTAACATCGACTTTAATCGAGCTTTTGCGTCAGAAGTTCCGTAACGATGAAAGAACTGGAAAGCTTTTTTGCGGTTTAAAACTGATAAGCCATTCCTACTCCGTTTCCGTTCACATTTAACTTAAGTTGTGAAACTGAATTTTCGTTTGTGCCATTCTCTACTTCAATTCCTTTTCGGATGTTTTTGGAATAACCCATCCACAATGGAATGCTTGTTAATGCAACTCCAGCACCAATACCTGCTATTGCCCAACCGGTATTTCTGTTTGAAGTGACTTTATTTCCATAACCGTCTTCTTGTTTCGAAAGGGCCATTCCAATTCCAAATCCAATTCCAAAGGATCCGGTATAAGTAATGATTTCTGCAAAGGTTTTATTGGTTCTTGCTTTTTTGATATGGTCAATCGCCTGCTGGTTGTTGAAAACCTGCTTGTACTGACTTAATTTGTACCCTTCTCCGTCTTTAATGAAGAAGTTCTTTCCGCCAGTTCCCAATTCCACTTTTCCGGTCTGCGTCTCTTCTACCTGCGCAAAAGATAATACAGGAATTAACAATAGCGCAATAGCTAATTTTTTCATTTATTAAGTTTTTAATATCGCGGCGAATTTACAATAAATCCTCATCTACCAAATTCGGCAAAGTAACTTTTAACAAAGGTTCGTCTTCCATCGCTCGTTTGATGGCAAAAATCGCTTCTTCGTTTCTTGCCCAAGAACGACGCGCAATTCCGTTGTTGACATCCCAATGTAACATCGATTTCAATCTTTGTTCGGCTTCTTGCGTTCCGTCCAACAACATTCCAAATCCACCGTTAATTACTTCGCCCCAACCAACTCCACCACCATTGTGAATTGAAACCCAAGTCGCCCCACGGAAACTATCGCCAATCACGTTGTGAATCGCCATATCGGCCGTGAATTTCGAACCATCGTAAATATTGGAAGTCTCGCGGAAAGGTGAATCCGTCCCCGACACATCATGGTGATCACGACCCAAAACAACCGGCCCGATTTCGCCTTTGGAAATCGCATCGTTAAAGGCTTTCGCAATTTTCATTCGCCCTTCAGCATCGGCATATAAAATTCTCGCTTGAGAACCTACGACCAATTTATTTTCCTGCGCTCCTTTGATCCACGTAATATTGTCCTGCATTTGTTGCTGAATTTCTTTCGGCGAATGAAGCATAATTTCTTCTAAAACTTGACAAGCGATTTCATCTGTTTTCTGCAAATCTTCCGGTTTTCCACTTGTACAAACCCAACGGAACGGCCCAAATCCGAAATCAAAACACATCGGTCCCATGATGTCCTGCACATAAGACGGATATTTGAAATCGATCCCGTTTTCGGCCATCACATCGGCTCCTGCGCGTGATGCTTCCAGCAAGAAAGCATTTCCATAATCGAAAAAATACGTTCCTTTGGCGGTGTGTTTATTGACTGCTGTGGCATGACGTCGCAAGGTTTCTTGTACTTTTTCTTTGAATAATTCCGGATTTTCAGCCATCATCTGATTGGCTTCTTCGAAACTCAATCCCACCGGATAATATCCTCCCGCCCAAGGATTGTGCAAAGATGTTTGGTCAGAACCCAAATCCACGTATAAATTTTCTTCATCAAATTTCTCCCAAACATCCACCACATTTCCATCGTAAGCAATTGAAACGATTTCTTTGTTAGCCTTGGCTTCGCGAACTCTTTTTACCAGTTCATCCAAATCCGAAATCACCTCATCGACCCAACCTTGTTCGTGGCGTTTATAAGTCGCCGCCGGATTGACTTCAGCCGTTACCGAAACGACTCCTGCAATATTTCCTGCTTTGGGTTGAGCACCCGACATTCCGCCCAAACCAGCCGTAACAAAGAGCCCCACCTCGCTCCTCCCCGAAGGGGAGGAAGTTCCCCCTCCTTTGGAGGGGGTTAGGGGGAGGCTTTTTCGAACCCCATTCAATAACGTAATCGTGGTTCCATGCACAATTCCTTGCGGCCCGATATACATATAACTTCCGGCGGTCATTTGTCCATATTGGGAAACGCCTAAGGCATTCATTTTTTCCCAATCGTCCGGTTTTGAATAATTCGGGATGACCATTCCGTTGGTGACAACGACTCTTGGCGCATTTTTATGCGAAGGAAATAAACCCATCGGATGACCGGAATACATCACCAAAGTTTGTTCGTCTGTCATTTCCGACAAATATTTCATCGTCAAAAGATATTGTGCCCAGTTTTGGAAAACTGCGCCGTTTCCACCGTAAGTAATTAATTCGTCGGGATGCTGTGCCACAGCTATGTCCAAATTATTTTGAATCATTAATTGAATCGCTTTCGCTTGTTGTGAATTCCCGGGATATTCCTCAATCGGTCGGGCGTAGATTTCGTAATCGGGTTTGAAACGATACATATAAATGCGGCCGTATTTTTCTAATTCTTCTTTGAATTCAGGAATTAATTCCGAATGAAATTTCGGTTCGAAATAGCGCAAAGCATTCTTCAATGCAAGCTTCTTCTCCTCGTCCGAAAGGATTTCCTTTCGCTTCGGAGCGTGACTTACGTTGGGGTTATAGTTTTTTTTCAGTGGCAATTCTGCCGGAATTCCTTGTTGTATTTGTTGTTGAAATTGTTCGGTTGTCATTTTCTCTATTTTTAAAACCTTGATTAGGTTGAACTTTATACTTTCGAAATAATTTCTTTCAATTTCTTACCTTGAATTAATCCAATAATCGCCAGAATATCTTCACCGATCAATCGGTCATCTTCTAATTTATCTACTTTGGTTCGAACCAAATCAAAAACTTCTTCGATAACCGGACTTGATTTTAAAGGTCTTCTGAATTCCAATCCCTGACAGGCATACATCAATTCTATCGCGAGAATTTTCTCCAGATTATTCAAAACCTGATTGAATTTTCTACCCGAAATACTTCCCATCGAAACGTGATCTTCCTGTCCCAATGAAGTCGGAACCGAGTCAGCCGAAGCCGGGAAACACAAAGTTTTATTTTCGGTAACCAAAGCAGCCGATGTATATTGCGGGATCATAAATCCGGAGTTCAGACCCGATTTTTCGGTCAATAATCTGGGCAATCCGAATTTCCCTTCGAGCAATAAATATTGTCTTCTGTCGGAAATATTTCCCAGTTCTGCAGCGGCCAAAGTCGCATAATCCAACACCATTGCCATTGGCTGACCATGGAAATTCCCCCCACTGATTGCGGTTTTTTCATCCAGCACAATCGGATTATCGGTCACCGAATTCAGTTCGATTTCCGCCATTTCTTTCAAATGAAACCAAGCATTTCGCGAAGCGCCATGCACTTGCGGCATACAGCGAAGCGAATAAGGATCCTGAACCCGTGGAAAATCGTTGTTATCAATGATTTCTGAACTTTCCAAAAGTTTGCGAATTCGCTCGGCTACTAATTTCGTTCCGCGATACGGACGGACTTCATGCAATTCCTTTCGGAACGGAGAACTCAAACCCGAATAAGCTTCCAAACTCATTGTTCCGACCACATCGGCCAGATCCAGCAAATATTTCATTTTGTCCAATCCGAAAAGGGCGTGCGCCAGAATGA
>JAEWHB010000222.1 GCA_023388015.1 Bacteroidota bacterium | reverse complement strand
TATCACTCAGCAACCAAATCTTTTCCGCAAAGCCTTTTTCATCCTCAATCGAATGAATTTCACCATTGATATTCGGCTGAATGATTTCATTTATCCCACCCGGACAATCATTGACCAAAGCATAAGTACCACAAGCTCCCGCTTCCAATAAAACATTTGGAAAACCTTCATATCTCGACGACAAAACAAACAAATCTGCCTGATGCAAATACGGATAAGGATTTTTCTGAACACCTAAAAATTCGATATTCCTCAATCCCAAATCCTCTTTTTGCTTCGCCAATTTTTCACGATCGCGACCGTCTCCTAAAACGTATAATTTAATCGCTTTGTCTTTTAAATGCCTAAAAACATTCAGCAACAAATCGAAACCTTTCCGTTCCGACAAATTCCCGATGGCGACGACATTTTTGAATTCATCTGAGAATAATTTCTCATCGGATTTCATCTGATTTTGAATGAATTTCACATCCACCGGATTATTGATTTTCACAATTTTTTCGGGTTGAATTCCCCAATTCTCAATCAAATCATTTTTCATATCGTCTGACTGCGCAATGATTTTGTCGAAATGATTGTAAAACCGGTAAAAAAACTTGATTTCCTTTCGTGTGACGTGTTTTGAAACCACATTTGTTTCCCGTGCTACAAATTTTGTTTTTTTGAAAAGCGGAATAATCGGTGATAAAAAAGCACTCACTTCACCCCAACCCCCAAAAACGATGTCCGGTTTTTCTTTTCGGATTAAATTCAAAACCGAAAAAATCGCATACCGAATGCGACTGATTTTCAGATCAATTACCTGAACATCTTTTTTCAGCAATTCCAAAGGCATTCCCTCCTGGCTGAATAAAACCAAAGTCGGTGAAAACCTTTCACGATTCAATTCATTACAAAGCGTAAAAATCACACGTTCTGCACCTCCAAAGGTTAGTCCCGGTAAAAGAAAAAATATTTTTTTTGGCTGACTCATTTTTTTAATTCGATTACTTATAACCTTCTTCCCTCTTTTCTATTTTCTATTTTCTATTTTCTATTTTCTATTTTCTATTTTCTCTTCTTTTACACCACCCCTTTTCTCAAATAATTCCACAAATATTCCCAAATTGTCGGATGGTACCAAATCCGGCTTTCCAGTTTAGGTTCGATTGTTTTCAGCGAATTATTTTGTACATCTTCAATCGCTTTTTTCATCAACGGAATTCCCGCAGCGCTCTGATAATAAGGATAAGTTGTAAAATTATCTTTTTTATCGGGTTGAATTCTCGCCTGATACAAAATCCCACCGGTATCCACGCCTTTGTCCACCAAATGAACCGTCACGCCGCAATTTTCCAAATCTCCATTGACCAAAGCCCAATAGCCGCCGTGAATGCCCCGATACCGCGGCGTAATTCCTTCGTGGGTATTGATAAAAACCGCATCAATGGCCGATAAAACCTTTTTCGAAACAATTCTGCAACCGTTTACAATGACCACATCCGGATTGATTTTTTTTAAGATTTCAATGGTCTCTCCGGAGTTTACACTCGAAACATCCACTAATTTTTCAGGCGAAATTTCCTGATCACTTAAATTTAATTTTTGAATGACTTTTTCTTTTTGATTTTTCGAAAAAGTTCTCAAAACAGATAAAATCAGAAGTCCAAACGCGATTTGACCGGCCACATTGAACCAACCCAGCTTTTTTGCCCGGTTTTTCATAATGGTTTTCATCGGCATGGGCGTTTCGCGAATGACCGTATGAATTTCCAAATCTTTGGACAATCCATTGTACATAAACCGCGAAGAAATCGCCGGTCCGGTCAGCATCACAATTTTAAGGTTCATATTTTTCCTGATAAATTTTGACAACTTCCGACATATTGGCCGCTTTCATTCCATATTTCATATTCAATTCCTGATAAAATTGAAGAATTTCTTCCAAGATTTCAAAGTTTTTATCCTGATTAATTCCTATATCGTGCGGATGAAACCACAAATGAAAAATCTTTCCTTTTCGCGCCGCGAAACGCATCTGATTTTTAATTCTTCGGATTTTTAAACGATCATATTTCGCTTCGGACTTTTTGTACGGACGCAACCATCGGCTCGCACGAATGGCATAAAGATTTCCTTTTTTTATCTCTTCCAAATCTTGGCAATGATGATTTCCCAAACAAATAAAATAATCCAAAAACCGGATAGCACGCTTCAAAATTCCTTCTTCAGCACCACGTGCAGCCGAATGAAACCAAGCCTTCTCGGTTTCCCGATAAATTTCTATTCCATATTTCGGGAATAAATCGAGATAATCAGGATTGATTTGATGACGCGGAAATACAAATGATTTCAGTTCAATTCCTTGTGATTTTGCCATTTCAACCGCCGAATTCAAGTCTGCCTCAAATTCTTCTTTGGTTTGTCCCGACTCCAATCCGTAATAATGAGAAAAACTATGCGTTCCGATTTCGTGTCGGGCATCTTTTTTCACTAATTGGATTAATTTTTTCCCAAAATAATAGTTCGGATGGTTTGATTTTGAATTTTCAATATAATCCGGATAAGGCGATAAATTTTGATCAGAATACGAAGGTTTTTTTTCAGGAAGAAATGGGTTCAATTCATCCAAATCCCCTGCAAACATAGCTCCTACAGTAGCAAAACTGGCATGGACATCATATTTCTCAAATAATTTCAGCATTCTCGGTATGACTTCCCAAACGCCTAAGACATTTGGGCCATATTCTTCAAAACTAAATTTGTCGCGAATTCCCCAAAAGAGTTCAAAATCAAGCGAAATCACAAACAAACTTTCATTTTTGCTTGTTTTTTTCATACCCGATTGTTTATATATCCTTCCGTTGCTGACTCTTTTTTCATAGTTCTCGCCGGATTTCCCACGACAATTGAGTCGTCTTCCACATCGTTTATAACATAAGAATTTGGCGCAATCAGCACATTATTTCCGATTTTAATTCCGCCCACAATGACGGAATTCGTTCCAATCCAAACATCATCACCGATTTCCGGCACGCCTTGTTTCTCGCCCCGATTGGTTTGTCCGATAGTTACGCCGTGAGCCAGATTACAATTCTTCCCGATTTTCGCTTTGGGATTAACCACCACCGTGCCCCAATGTCCCAAGTACAATCCGCCACCAATCTCGGTTTTGGCCGAAATCTGAAATCCATATTTGACTTGATAGCGACGAAGCATCATCCGATAAAAAATTCCCACCGGACTTTTGGGCGAAGTACGTTGAGAATGGCGCAAAAAATATAAAAACAGTAATCCCGGATCGAATAAAACTTTCCAGAGCGTTACGCTTTCAAATTTCCCGGTTTTTCTATAATAATCTTGTTGAAGCAGGGTTGGCATCTTATTTAATTCAAATTACAAATTTAACAAAAGATAAATGGGATTAATTTTTCATCAGTTTTTTTATCGAACGAATACACAACTTTAAAAGCCTTATTAAATTAAACTTTAATAAAATAAAATATAGTTTACGAAGCGGTTTGGCATATCTGTAAAAATTATAATCAAGGTTGGATGCTAAATCTTTTAATTCAGATTTATAAGAAGAATTATTTAGAGCAAAACTATTGAGTGCTGATTCCAAAACATCCCATAATAAGGTATAAATGTATTTTTCAGCTAATTTATCAGTTAAATTCAAATGATTTTTAAATTCGTTCAATTCTTTGAAAAACAAATAATGATTTTGGAAAGAATGATTTTTGGTGCTGGCCGAATTTGAATTGTATTCGTAATGGTATTTAGCAGCATCCAAAAAACGAATATGTGTAACCTTTCGCAAATAATTAATGAGAAATACCAAATCTTCGCCATATGTCAATTTATCATGGAAAAAAATCTGATTATCCTGCAAAATTTTCCGGTTAAAGAATTTAGCACAAGGTCCGCCGTTGTGAAGGAAATTTCGGTATTGAATAAACTCATTTGATTGCTTTCCTATTTCAAATAATTTGTTTTCATACCCTGCTTTTCGCTTACCATTTCTAACTAAATCTGCAACCAATAATTCGTTTGGATTTTCGGCGTATGCATTTGTAAAATCTTTGATAAAACCCGCTTCAACCCAATCGTCTGAATCTATGAATAATATAAAATCTCCTTGGCTGTTTTTAATCCCGAAATTTCGAGTAAAGCTTACCCCTGAATTAACGTGATTGAAAAGCTTAATTCGTAGGTCTTTCCGTTCAAATTCTTTCAAAATTTGCAAAGAATTATCTGAAGACCCATCGTCAATCAAGAGCAATTCAAAATTCGTAAATGACTGATTTAAAATTGACCCAATGCATTTAGAAAGGTATTTTTCTGCATTGTAAACCGGAACAATTATAGAGATAAGCATATCGATTTATTAAAGGTTATCAAGGATTTCGGATATCTTTTTCACAGAATTCTCCAGATTAAACGGTGGATTGTAATTTTCAAGTTCCTTTTGGTAAGAATTTGAAATTTCAGGATTTGTCAAAACTTGTTTCATTCCTTCGCAAATTCCTTCTTCTGAATTCTCTATAATTAACCCCAACTCTCCATCATTAAGCATCTCGCGAACACCCGAAACATCGGTTGCTACGATGGTTTTCTTCAAAACAATGGCTTCGTACAAAACGGTCGGAAAACCTTCGTATCGCGAAGAAAGAATAAAAAAATCTGCAGCTTTGAAGTAAGGATAAGGATTATCGGTAAAGCCCAGCATCGTAGCGGTTTTGTCCACACCTAATTCGGATTTGAGTTGTTTTACATTTTCAAAATCATATCCGTCACCCACAATCAAAATCCGGTGTTTGAAACCTTCGTCCAAAAGTTTTTTGTGAACTTTGAGTAAACGGTCAAAACCTTTTTGGGGAAAAACCGTTCCCACAGAAACGAATACAGGTTCTTCTTTTGAGAAATCGTATTGGTTTTGAGTTAATTCTGACTTGTTTAAAATTTCTTGGGTATCGAGCGGATTATAAATTCGTACAATCCGACTTTTTTCATCCTCTGTTTGGACTTGATTTTCAAAATCTTGCTGAATTTGTTCAGAAATCACCATGATTTTATTAAATCCAAAGAATTTACGAATCTCATCATCGGTATAATCGTGAAATTCAGTTTTCCGTAAATCGTTGTGAATCCAAACAATTTTTTTGGATGATTTATCGGGCGAATTCAGGATATCATCACGCAATCCGTGAATCGCAGCGAATTCGATGTCGTATTTTTTTCCTTTAAGAATGAATTTATACAAAAGTTGAGGAAAAGTTTTCAATACTTTCTGATAAATCACCCGAAAAGCCTTTTGGGGAATGTCCTGTGGACGATTGGTGGTGATCATTTCGCCTTTGTTCAGGTAATAAATATTGATCCAAGAAGGAATCTCTGCTAAATACTTACCCGAATAAAGATTGAGCAACAAATCAATTTCGTATTTATCGGAAGGTAAATTTTTCAGAAAAGTCGTCAAAACTTTTTCTGCTCCTCCGTGACGAAGAGAACCGATGCGTATCAATATTTTTTTCTTTTGACTCATTAAAAAGTATTCAGCATAAAATTAAAGTTTCAACTTAGTTAATTATTCAGATTTTCTGTTTTTAGATAATTTAAAAAATACGCATTAAATCGCTCTACTGCAGGTTGATTTAAATGGTTGGAATCGTAAAAATCTAAGGTATCATTTAATTCTAAATCACCTTGGAAGTTTTTATAGTGTCCAAGTTTAGAAAGTAATTGATCCACTTCCTCATTATTGGATTTAGCTTGATACAATTTGTTGGTAATCGGTGCCTGAACCAAAATAAACGAAATATTTTTATCGTTCAATAATTCAATATTTCTTTCCAAATATTTTATCTGCGTCGGATTGATTTCCCAAGCTTGCATTTTTTCATTATTTAATGGATTTTGACGAAATTCAGTTTCTACAAATCCACCTTTCACATATTTATCCTCTGCTTGAATTAAATCCTCTACAAAATTATCATTCAAACCAAAAACCTCTCGAAATGAGCCATATATCGCTGAATTAACCGAACGTATATTCTTTAAATCAGCTAAAGTTTTGATGTAATTCCAATCCATTTTATTGTTGGCCGCCAAATCAAGTGAAGATTCAACCCCATCAATTCCCAATGTCCCGGCATATACTTCTAGAACCACTAATTTCGGATTGAGATGGTCTAAATATTGATTCAGCAACACATTGGTTTGAATGGGAGACTGAGAACTCGATCCCAAATTAAAAGCCGTTAATCCATGTTTCTCAAAAACTCTTGTGTCAAATCCGCGATAAGCATGAGAAGATCCTAAAATCAACAAATCGATATCTTTATAATTTGGAATTTCTTTGACACGTGTGTTCAGATGTCCGTAACAACCTATACAGTTTCGTACATTTTTCGCCATAAAATCGGGCATTAAAAAACTCCAAACAGACAAAATAACTACGTAAAATAGTAGTGCGAAAATTGTGAAACCCAATAATGTTTTGATGAACTTTTTCATAGACTTAGAATTGGAAATAGATAAACGGACTTTCTTGGGTTTGCATAAACAATCCGATTAACAAAATAATAAAACCATAAAAACTCCAACGTAAAAAACGATTGGCACGGAAAAATGCTTTTTCGATTCCATAATTATTTTCACGTCCCAACCATTCCACAACCACCATAAATCCGATTAAAATCAAGGTAGCCAAAGCCGCTTTGTTTAAATCCGGAAAATGCAACAAACTACCGCTGAACATATTTTTGATGTAGCCAAAGGCATGAGAAACCGATTCGGCTCGGAAAAATATCCAGGCAAAAACTGCCAAATTGAAAGTAATGAGAATTTGCAATGCTTCTTTCATAGAAGGAAAAACCCTTCCTTTTGCCACAATATCCATATTATTTCGGTTCGTTTTCATGATAATTGATGGTAAAATAAACAAGGCATTTAATCCACCCCAAACGATGAATGTCCAATTGGCGCCATGCCAAAATCCGCTGACCAAAAAGATGATAAACGTATTTCGGATTCGCATCCAATTTCCGCCTTTGCTTCCACCAAGCGGTATGTACAAATAATCTTTGAACCAAGACGAAAGTGAGATGTGCCATCTGCGCCAGAATTCTGCAATATCTCGTGAGAAATAAGGGAAATTAAAATTTTTCAAAAGATCAAATCCCAGCATTCGTGCCGTTCCCAAAGCGATATCTGAATATCCGGAAAAATCACCGTAAATCTGAAAAGTAAAGAATATCGCACCTAAAAATAATTCGCTTCCGGACGCTGTTTCATAATTAGCAAAAATTTGATTCGCATAAATAGCAGAATTATCGGCAATGACCATTTTCTTGAACAATCCCCATAGAATTTGTCGCATCCCATCGGTGGCTCTTTCGTAGGTGAATTTTCGAGCTCTCTGAATCTGTGGAAGAAGATGCGTCGCTCTTTCGATGGGGCCTGCCACCAAAAGCGGGAAGAAACTCACAAAAAGTGTGTAATCGATCACATTTCGAGTGGGTTTTATTTTATCGTTATAAATATCAAAAACATAAGATAATCCGTGGAAGGTATAGAAAGATATTCCGACAGGTAAAATGATGTTCAAGGTTGTAAAATGCGGCTGAAATCCGATGGATAGTAATAATTCGGCAAAGGAATCAATAAAGAAATTATAGTATTTGAAAAAGCCGAGAAAACCGAGATTTAAACCGACACTTAAAATCAGCCAAAACTTCTTCCGGGCTTTGTTTTCTGCTTCATGAATTTTAATTCCGGAATAATAATCCAAAGCTGTGGAGAAGGCCAGCAAAAACACAAATCGCCAATCCCAGCAACTGTAAAAATAGTAACTTGCAACAAGTAAAAGCAGGTTTTGCCATTTATAATTTTTCTTGTTCAATGCCCAATAGACAATGAAAACGATAGGGAAAAATATGGCAAAAGAAAGTGAGTTAAATAACATAGATCAGGTAGGTTGGGTTATAAAATCTCTTTCCATTTCTGAAAGAGATTTTCTTTTTTCCATTTTTTTGATTCGTTGAAACTTGATTCAGCTAATTGTTTTAATCTGTCCGGATTATCAATTAAATATTGCAGTTTTTTCTGGAATTCCACTTTATCGTGCAATGGAATTAAAAAACCATTTTTTTCATTGATAATGTCCGCTGGACTAAAATTACAATCGTAGGCTATTAGTGCATTTCCACAAAATATCGCTTCAACCAAGACAAGCGCAAAAGCTTCTTTCAACGATGTAAAAACGAAAATTTTGGATTTTTGTAAAAGTTCAACAATTTCTTCTGTCGTTTTGAATCCATAAAAAATAATTGATTTTTCCAAATCATTTTCACGTACGAAGTTTTCCAGATTTCTTCTCTCGGGACCATCACCTATTATTTGCAGTTTCCAATCAGCTGTTAACTCCGAAGCCTTAAAAATCTCAAGAAGTTCAATTACGTTTTTATCCCGATCGAGTCGCCCCACATAAGTCATTAAATTTTCTTTAGTATGATTGAAAACCTGACTTTCAAATGGCTCTCCTATTATATTGGGAATAAACGATGAATTCGAATTCAATTTTTGATAAAACTCAAAAGATTTAGAATTTATACTAATTATCGATTTCAAGTTTTTATAATTTCTATTCCGAAAATTCTTATATAAAACCCCAACCACATTGTGATCTGTATGTTCCCATGCAATCGTTTTTTGATTAATTTTCGAATTGGAAGATGCCTGAATGGATAGTTTGTACATGCAGGTCACAATCGCATCAAATCGATGATGATTTATAGAATACCAATCATCCAACATCGCCTTTACACCATAATCATAAATGTAATTCTGAATATTTTGTCGCTTGGGAAGATTTGGTAAATATTTTCGCAGGTTTTGGTTAATTACCCTAAAACCCCAATGATTAAAAGTGTCTATAAATTCAAGTTTAATTCGCTCATCCAGCGGATAAAAAGGCTTGTGCTCTGCCATCAAAAGAAGAATTGTTATATCATATTCTTCTGCTAACTCATTTACCAAATTGGTCAATACCCGATTGATGCCACCGGGTTTGAAGAGTTTATAATAAACAAATAATAACTTTTTCTTCTCCATCAGTTTTTAAGTTTAAAGTAGAAATATGAAAAAGGAAAAAGAAAAAAAGAAAGGGTTTTAAAATGTTTTAAACCAGTAGTTATTTTATTCATTTTTTTCCCAGAAGCAATGGCATACAAATGATATCCCACCAAATTACGAATCAAAGCTTTTGGATACTTACACAATTGTTTTCCATAATTATTCAAAAAAGATTGGTGTCCCATCATCAAACCCAATCGATTTTTCCCGGTCCATCGCGTGTTGGAAACCGATGCTTCGTCGTTTTCGTCTTTGTGGTAATTACGAATGATTTTATTGATAAATCGGGTTTTTACACCTTTTGAATCATAAACATTAAAAAATACAGATTGCGGAATGTAAATTCCCTTCGGAATTCCGGAATAATCAAATTTCTCTAATTCTCGCTGATAAGTTTTGGTAAAAAACATACCATTTTTATCGCCTCTGACCTTGTATTTATACCGCATTTCGAAGATGCTTCCATCAAATCTACCGTTCGGATATTTATCGCCCACTACTTTTCCTTCCTCATCGCCTGACAAACCCATTACCGAGATAAATTCCTCCTGATTTTCAATCTTTTCGCATTCCTTATACAGAACTTCCAATGCATCCACTGGATAAGAATCATCGGAATCTAAAATGGTAAAATAAGGAGTTTCTACCTTTTTAATTCCTTCAAAAACCGTATGAAATTTATGTTGATTCGGGCTGTAATGATATTCAATGACAAATGGACTAACAGCCTGAAAACCTCTCACTACATCTTCTGTTTGATCGGTAGAACCATCGTCCATTATGATCCATTTAAACGATTTAAACGTCTGATTTAAGAGCGAATCAAAAGCCCTTTGCAAAGTATGAGCCCGATTAAAAGTTGGGGTTACAACGGTTATTTTCTCTTGATTCATTGTTTAAGTTTAAATTGGTTTTCAAATACTTGCGACACTTCATCGTAAATTTTTTGGGCATTGAATTTTACAGAAGCATTTTTTGCACCTTCTCTGATTTTTTGAACCAATTCCGGTTCGGATAAAAATCGTTTCATCGCTTCATAAATTTCCTCTTCATTAAAATTAACCAAATACCCATCTACTTCGTGTTCAATCATTTCAGCAATTCCACCCACATTGGTACTGATAATCGGTAGGCCTAATCCCATTGCTTCCCCAATGATTAAAGGATAGGATTCAGACCGGGAGGGCAAAATGAAAAAGTCCGAATTTGCCATATAAGGAAACGGATTTTTCTGAGAATCCCAGAGTTTAAATGTTTTTTCCACCATTAGTTCTTGGGCTTGATTTTGAAGATTTCCCATTTCGTTTCCACCTCCGATTACCGAAATAAAATGAGGAAATCCTTCGTCCAATAAACGTTTGTGAATGCGCATCAACACATCATATCCTTTGCGGAAATGCAATCGTCCCACCGAGGAAAAAACAGGTTTCACTTCGTAATTCACTTCAAATTCTCCGGATTTTTCAACCGCTTCTTCAATATTGATGACATTGTAAATCACCGAACTTTTCGGATAAGTCACGCCGTACAAATCTTCAATTACCTGACGGGTTTGAGCCGAACCAAATATCATCCAGTCAAATTTCTTCATCAATTCGATACGTTTCAACACCCGATTTTGATCTTTGTCGTAACTCACATCGGTATGAAACCAACCTATTTTACGTGATTTTTTGTTAGGCGAATTCAAAACCCATTCAAATTCTGCATAGCCGGGTGCTACTTCAATATCGAATTCATCTTTTACTTTTAGCTTGTAAAAAACAGCTGGAAATTTATCATAAAATGCTAATTTCAAACGCCGTAAAGCAAGCTGAACTTTCTGAATCAAAGGATTTTGACTGAAATCTTCTTTTCCTTTGGCAAGTGTAATGAGCCGAATGTCTTTGGGGATTTCGGTTCGGAGTTCGCCTTGATAAAGATTGAGCATCAACGTCAAATCAAATTTATCTTTGGGTAAATTCCTTAACAAATCGAGTACCACCCGCGGCACTCCGCCCATTTCTAAGGAGCGTAATCGAAAAAGAACTTTTATTTTGGTTGGGTTGGTCATTTTTCTTTCTTAATTTCAAACTTAGGCTAAATCCCAAGTTTGAATATCTTTACACAAAATTTCTCAAAAATGGCAAATTTAAACCTTTCTAAAATAATCCGCTTAAAGAATTTGATTATTCAAGAGCTCAAACCTTTGATTGACGGGGATTTTGTGCTTTTAGACGTTCCGGATTATGATAATATTGGGGACAATTTGATTTGGGAAGGCGAATTGGCGTTTTTAGAAGAAATTCCGTTTAAAAAATTATACGAAGCAAGTTATTTGTTTTTTGAACAGGAAAAAATACCCGAAAATGCAGTAATTCTTATGCAGGGCGGCGGAAATTTCGGGGATATTTATACCAAAACCCAAGAAGAACGATTGAAAATTATTGCAAATAACTCCGATAAAAAAGTTATCCTCTTCCCCCAAACTATTCATTATCAGAATGAAAACAATTTAACTTCAGACGCTAAAATTTTAAATAATCATCCGAATTTGATTTTTTGCGTTCGGGATCAGGTTTCTTTTGATTTGGTTCAAAAAAGGTTTCCAAATGTCACACCCAAACTGCTTCCCGACATGGCCTTTTGCATCGATCCGAAAAAACTGGAAAAGCCCTCAACCGCAAAGAAAACCTTGCTTATGAAAAGAAATGACGGTGAACTGGGCAGAATTCCCGAAATCAAAGGGAAATTTGACACTTTGGACTGGCCGACATTCAATATGAGCAAAAAAGAGCGTTGGAACAAAATCCGAAACCAACGAAGATTGGACAAAATTGCGATGAAATTTCAAAAACTTCCGGTTTTGGGGAGTTTCGTGGACAGCCGCTACGGTTTAAAATCCCGAATAGGAAAAGAAAATTACATTAAAATCGGAACCGAATTCTTCAGTCAATACGAAACGATTTATACAACCCGGCTCCACGGGTTAATTCTTGGCGTTTTGATGGGGAAAAACATGAAAGTTTTGGATAATTCGTATGGAAAACTGACTAATTTTCACAAAGAATGGCTGCATGATTTCGAGAAGGTAGAAGTAATCGATCAGTCCACCTCAACTTCCTGACTCCGATATTGTTCTTTAAACTTTTCCGCCCAATTCTTCCAAGCTTGAGGTTGGGATTTGGGCAAGTTTTTCTCTTGGAGAATGGATATAATTATTTGTTCTGAAAAGTCTTTCGGAAAATTATTCATGGTATCAAGATTCCCATTGTACCACTCTTCGTTCATAATGTGATTAAACTGATTAACGTCGAATTCATCGCCATATCTGTGATAGGAATTGGTTGCAGACGAAATAAAAGTAGTTTTCATCATTTCAAAATTCATCTTCCCAAAAAGATTTTTGCGTTTATTTTTTCGGTACCAATCGGTTGCATTGATGAGTTGTTCGCGTTCGTCCACCCTGTTGTCCAAAGTTTCCCAAACTGCAAGCCAATAGTCCTTGCGAAACATTCCCATCAACATCGCGTTCATCGCCCAGTATTCGAGTTTGGTGTGATTATCCACAAGTCCCAGTTTGTACATCAAAGAAAAAACTTTCCATTTGTTTCGAAAGAAAAAATCTTTCATAAACCATCGTGGTGCCGTGAAAATTTTAGGTTCAACCGCCGTCAATTCCTCATTCAGCGGAATAAATTCTGATGTTAACCTTCGCTTGCTGATCCATCCTAATTTAATCAAAACCATATCGAATTCTTTCATATAAACCGACAATTTATCAAGATTTACAGAGCTTGTAAACCAAACATCATCTTCGGTCATAATCATGTACTCAGAACCGGTTCGGACCGCTTCTTTCCATAGCGGGATGGGGATTTTGAATCCGTCGATTTGTTTACCGGATGTTAAATTTTCGCGAATGGAATTTATTTTATAGTCATATTGTTCCGACACACGAATTTCTACATCAGGATATTTTTCTCGTATTTTTTGCAGGTATTTTTCAGGTGTTCCATCGTCCAAAACCACTACTTTATATTCGCCTGAAACATATTTTTCAATACTCTGCAAACAACGGTCTAAATAATACGCTCTGTTAAAAGATTTGATGTAAATGTTGGTCATGGCTGATTTTCCTGCGTTAAAGATAAAAACAATTTATCCCATTCCGCCATAATCGATGGGACCGAATAATTTCTTGAGGTCTTTTTGGCAGATTTTCCCATGGAATTTCTTAAGCTTTCATCACTCAGCACTTTTAAGATTTTTTCGGCAAGAATTTTTGGATTTCCTAATGGTACCAAATACCCGTTTTCTCCGTTTTGAATCAATTGTGTCGGGCCATATTTACAATCAAATGAAACCACTGGCAAAGCACAAGACATAGCTTCCAACAAGGAAAGCACGAAACCTTCAAATCTTGAACTTAAAACAAACAAAGAGCTTTGCTCATACACTTGTTCTATATTTTTGACCGGATCTTTTATTTCAACTACTTCTTCCAAACCATTCTTCTGAATTTGGCGGTTCAAGGCCTCTTTTAATTCTCCTTCTCCGTAAATCTGCAATTTCCAATTGGGTTGATTTTCATGAACCGATTTCCAGGCATCAATCAGGTAATCAAAACCTTTTTGTTTGGTCAAACGCCCGACAGCTAAGGCTACTTTAGATTTTAAAGGCGCATTTATATGTTCCGAATTAATAGTAATCGGATTGGTTATGACATGAATATTCTGGAAATAATTCCGCCAGGCAACCGCGTCTTCTTCCGTCAGGACTACCAGTTTATCGAAACGATCCACTTTTTTCTTCAAAGATTTAATCTGTAAAAAATTTCGAAAATTCTTCAAAGACTTCTTTTGGTTAAATATTCTAAATGGCGAAATATCAAAGTTAAAATGGAATTCAATGATTTTTTTGCTTCCGTCTTTCAGTTCGGTCAGAAATTTATATTCCGCACCCAAAAACATTGAAATACAGATATCTGTGGGATTACTTTGCAAATAGGTTGCAACTTTTTCCCGGTATTCCAACATGAAGGCTTGGATTTGTTTTCTTTTTTCAAAAAAGCCAAGTTCTTTCAACCGAAAACTCGGATCATCCAAATCCAAATGAACCATTTTTACCTTATCGCTATAGCTAAAATAAACAGGATCTTGAAATTGCCGATAAGTGATAATCGTTACTTCATGTCCCAGAACTTCTGCCAGATAATTTGCTTTTACATTCAAGACGCGTCCCATCCCGGAACCCGTTCTCAAATGTGGTATGAAATAAAGGATTTTCATAAAGTGACTATTTAAGTTTTCTTAAGTTTAAGTTTCTCTAAAAACTTATTTTTCACAAACTGGATGATGTAAGACAAAGGAATCTGTTCCAAAATCTGATCAATGTTATAAACCTTCCGATTGTAAATTAGATCTTTCATTACGATTTTGCCATTTTTCATTTCCACAATCGGTTTCAGATGTCCGTACAAATTTACCATTTCTTTGTAAGTAGATTGATGAGCGGCATCGAGCCAAGAACCTTCAAAATGATGAATTACATAATTTTTCGGAACATCCAAAGAAAAATAATGCGAGGGAAATAAAGTCACGCCATTGGCTAATTCCTGGTATTGATCGCCTGATGAAGCACCGTATTTTTCAATTAGAAGTTTGGAAAAAATCGTGGTATTTGCCATAATTTTCATTTCTTTTTGCTCCAAATAATACGCATACATTTCCTTTACAAAACTATGTTCCGGTTGAGCCGCAAAAAAGGCAGAAAAAGGTCTTCCTTTGAATTCATATCCGCAAATCGCTTTGTGCTGAAGCAAATCATCAAAACTGCGCGTGATCTCCATATCGGTATCCAAATAAAATCCGCCCATTTCATAAACAGCTTTCACACGCGCAAAATCCGACACAAATGCCCATTTCTTTTGCTCATAAGCTTCTTTCACAAATGGATGTTGATTGACATCAAAATTCTCTTCATTCCATTCAATAATTTGATAATCAGGATTATATTTTGACCAAGTTGCAATACATTTCTGAGCCAGCTCTGATTTCGGATTTTTCCCAAACCAGCAATAATGAAGAATTTTTGGAATCATGGTTTATCTAAGTTTTCGTTTTGTAAAAGATATCAACTTATTTACCACACCTAATTCATTGATTTTAAAATAGAAATGAGTGTAGTGGTATTGTTTTTTTAATTTTTGATTAATGGATTTTAATTCTTCAACCCTACTATACAAAATCGCAACATTTGCCGCATCAATCAAATAAGATTTAGAATTTTGAAAATCTGGATTTAAAATATTCAGAAATTCATTTTCGTCGAAATTTTCATATTCGTCTTGACCGGACTTAATCCGCTGAATATAAAAAGTTTTCGCTTGTTCTAGAAATAATCTTTTGACAAAAGAATTTCCTTTTCTCGAAATGGAACTTTCCAAAATTCGGTATTTCAACAAAGGTTCCGAAATATTATGAAGAACTCTGTTTTCAGAAAGCATTCTCAAATGAAAATCAAAATCTTCACAAGCGTAAAGTTTATCCCGATAAATCAAATCCGGTTCGTTGCGAAACATAATTGTGGGATGAAAAATGGGATTGTCAATTTTGGTTCTTTTTCTAATCAAATCCGGATGTGACAAAGCACTCATTTCTCCTGTTTCTTCGCTCCTTTCATTTATCAAAATCATCGAAGAACCGGTCAGAAATACTTCGGGGTTTTCTTCTAAAAAATTAAATTGTTTCTCCAAACGTTCGGGCAAACAAAGATCATCGGCATCCATTCGGGCAATGTATTTGCCGCGTGCTTTGGAAATCCCGATGTTCAGATTTTCAACAAAACCCTTAAATCCCTTGTTTATATGCTTTTCAAACAAAATAATCCGATTGTTTTTGGCTTCGAATTCTTTGAGAATATCAACTGTTTTATCGGTCGAACAATCATTGATGATTATGAATTCAAAATCTTTAAAAGTTTGATTTAAAACAGATTCAATAGCGGAACGAAGATAAGTTTCTTCGTTATAAACCGACATCACAACTGAAATCACAGGATTGGTAATTTTATTTTCAATCATTTTGAAATCAATTCCTGCTTATTAATGATGACCGAATTTTCCGGAACGTCTTTGTGAATCACACAGCCCGCACCAATGATGGAATTATCCCCGATGCTTACGCCACTTAAAACCACAACGTTACTTCCCAGCCAACAGTTTTTCCCGATTTTCACAGGTCCATAAGTAAATTCTTTCCGATTTACGTGGAGTTCGCCGATTGCGTGGGAATAGGCGTGATTATGATCATAGACTTTTACACCTTCGCCAAAAATGGTATTTTCTCCTATTTCTATGTATTTCAAACAATTAACTGAACAAAAGTTATTCATAAAAACATTCTCGCCAATGTTCATTTCGGCATTTTTGCCCACCCAGATACTGATGTAATTTCGGAAATCAAGATTTTTTCCGAACTGAAGTTTTGCTGTTTCCGAAATTTGAGCAACGAAACCATTCCCAATTTTCACACTTTCGGCTTTACTTCGGAAGTACTTTTCTCCCTTGGTTCTCAGCAAATATTTCATTAATTTTTCAAGCATAGGTAGGCTAATTTCAACCGAACAAAGATATAATTTTTAAATTCTTCTAAGTTATTATCTTTGCGCTCACAACAATCAAACCCATGAATAAAATTACCGAAGTCTTAAAAATCTTCTTTGCTTATTTAGTCAGACCACATCTTTATCCCGAATTAGGTAGAAAAATTATTAAAAATACGTTTCAACGCGGTTCGGCCACAAAAGGAAAAGAAATCGCCGAAAACTGGTGTAAAGAACGGGCAATCAGCCAGGAAGAAGCGATTCAATCCATAACTGGAAATTCTGATTATCCTAAATTGGTTGAAAATTATTCAGAAATCATTCAAAATGCCCAAAAAATTGAAGAAAAAACACCCGTCAAAATGGGTGGCGCCGGCGCTTTGGATTTGATATATAATCTTTGCGAATTCACAGAAGCCCAAAATGCTTTGGAAACAGGTGTCGCTTATGGCTGGTCATCGCTTGCCGCTTTGCTTTCGCTATCCAAAAGAAACGGGACGCTTTATAGTTCCGATATGCCTTATCTGGGAAAGGATAATGACGTTTACGTAGGTTGCGTAGTGCCGGAAAATCTTCGGAAAAACTGGAAACTTTTTCGTTTTGCAGACCGCGAGTCACTTCCGAAAATTTTCAAAGAACAATCTGAATTTGATTTTGTTCATTACGACAGCGATAAATCCTACAACGGACGTATGTGGGCGTACAATATCCTTTGGGACAAAGTCAAATCTGGCGGCGTTTTTATGAGTGA
The DNA here is from genome assembly GCA_023388015.1 of Bacteroidota bacterium. Taxonomy (GTDB): domain Bacteria; phylum Bacteroidota; class Bacteroidia; order Flavobacteriales; family Weeksellaceae; genus Moheibacter. The sequence goes on along the minus strand of JAEWHB010000222.1, from coordinate 1,021 downwards.
TGATATTGCAGACAATGCAGCTTTTATGGATTATTGCATTCAGAACAAAAGAGAACCAATTATTATTGAATTTGATGGGAAATATGCCGGATTAATTCTGAAATCCTAATTTTTCTTCACCTAAAGATTAAATTACAATCGCTAAATTAACCCTAAATTTGTCGCATGAAAATTCTTATCACAGGTACAGCCGGTTTCATCGGATTTCATCTTGCTACGAAATTGATTGCAAGAGGAGATGAAATCATCGGATTGGACTCTATCAATGATTATTATGACATTCGCGTGAAATACGGACGCCTTGAAATGACCGGTATTTCACAAGAATCTATCGAATACAATAAATTGATTCCGAGTTCAATTCATCCGAATTATCAGTTCATCCAACTCAATTTGGAAGACAAAGCCAACCTGGAAAAAGTTTTTGCCGAACATAAATTTGACAAAGTCATCAACTTGGCGGCTCAAGCCGGTGTTCGCTATTCGCTTACCAATCCAGATGCTTATATCGATGCCAATATCGTCGGATTTTTGAATATTTTGGAGTGTTGCCGTCATCATCAAATTAAACATTTGACCTATGCAAGTAGTTCAAGTGTGTATGGTTTAAATGAAAACCAACCTTTTTCCACCAAAGACAATGTGGATCATCCAATCAGTTTGTATGCAGCGAGTAAAAAATCAAACGAATTAATGGCGCATACCTACAGCCATTTGTTTAAAATCCCTACGACCGGATTAAGATTTTTCACGGTTTATGGCCCTTGGGGTCGTCCCGATATGGCATTGTTCCTCTTTACAAAAGCCATTTTGGAAAACCGACCGATTGATGTGTTCAACTACGGCGAAATGCAGCGTGATTTTACGTATGTGGATGATATCGTGGAAGGAATCATTCGTGTAAATGACAATCCGCCCAAGGAGAATCCGGACTGGAATCCGAATTCGGACGATGCTTCGGTTTCTTCTGCGCCTTATAAAGTTTACAACATCGGGAACAATAATCCAGTGAAGTTGATGG
>JAEWHB010000221.1 GCA_023388015.1 Bacteroidota bacterium | reverse complement strand
TGGAGTTGTCCATTACGCTATGATTGTGGAAAGCTTGACCGTTCATTGTTAATTCTACCGAATCAACTTTGTCCTGATTTTTGAAGAAATAAATGTTCAAACTATCGCCCAATCTAAGTCCATTATGGGGTAGTTCGTAAAAGTTTGATTTTAAGTCAGATAAACTCTTTACTTCATTCTGACAGGAAACCACCAACAGTAAAACCGCACAAATTCGAATAAAATTTTTCATTTTCTAATTTTCTTGTTTCGCCCAGCCTTCAGACCATTTTACCAGCACATCCACCCAAGCATCGGAATCATTTAAACAGGAAATATACGTATATTTTTCACCACCATTTTCCATAAAAAGTTCTTCATAACCCATGGCGATTTCCTCCAGCGTCTCCAGACAATCCGACACAAAAGCCGGTGCGACAACAGCGATGTTTTTAACGCCCTGTTTTGGAAAATCATTCAAAACGAAATCCGTATAAGGCTTGATCCATGGGTCTTTCCCCAACCTCGACTGGAACGAAACTTTGACTTTGTCTTTTGGCAAATCCAGCGCTTCACGCACCAATTCGGTAGTTTCAAAACATTGATCCCGATAAGTTTTGATGTTCATTTCGGGAAATTTTTTCGATTTCTTGACGGCTTTTTCGTCATGTCTTTCCGGAATTCCATGATAGGAAAACAATAATTTATCGAATTCCTCAGGAAGTTTTTCTTTGATGTCTTCTGAAAGCACTTTTATATAATCGGCACGGTTGTAAAACGAATTCAGAAAAGTCAGGTTCATGTTTTTGAAATATTTTTTCTGAACTTCATTGGTTTTAACCACAACCGTTTCGGTTGAACTCATCGTGTATTGCGGATAAAGCGGAATCACCAAAACCTCCGTTACGCCTTTGTCGTGCAGTTCCTGCAAAGCAGATTTGATGGACGGATTCTGATAACGCATTCCCAATGCCACAGGAATTTCAAGTTTATCCTGAAGTTTTTTCTGAAGTTTTTTGGATAGTACAATCAAAGGCGAACCTTCCTCCCACCAGATTTTCTTATAAGCTTCTGCCGAATCAGCCGGACGTTTGGGCAAAATGGCTCCTTCTACCACAAATTTTCTGACTAAATAAGGCGAATCCAAAACCAATGGATCCATCAGGAATTCTCGTAAATATTTTTTCACATCCTGAACATCTGTTGAATCAGGCGACCCTAAATTGATTAACAATACTCCTTTTTTCATTCGATGGATTTTGCGTACTTTGTTGCAAAATTAAAGGATTAATCTTGAAATAAAGATGATATCTGTTGGATAAAGAATTATTTAAATGTCAGGCTTTTCCGACTTAAAATAATTTTCTGAAAATAGAATTGTATCTTTGTTCAAAATAATGATGATGGGAAATTCAGATTTATATATAAAAATAAATTCCCTTCCGGAAGAACTCAAAACAGAAATAAATAAATTTGTGGAGTCCTTGCTTCAAAAGAGAAAAGACAACAAAAAGAAGCGAACTCCCCAATTTGGTTCCGGCAAAGGAAAGATTTTTATTTCCCCTGATTTTGATGAGCCTTTAGAGGATTTTAATGAATACAGAAAATGAATTATATTCTTGATACTCATTCAATTATATGGTTTCTGAATGGCGACTCACAATTATCTGAAAAATCAAGGATTACAATTGAGAATTCGGACAATCAGAAGTTTATAAGCATTGGAACAATTTGGGAATTAGCCATCAAAATAAGTATTGGTAAATTCGAATTTCAGTCCGGTTTAAAAGGTTTTGTAGATTTAGTAGAAGAAAATGGTTTCGATATTTTATCAATTTCTTATTTCGATTTAATTCACTTGACAAACCTTCCGTTTATTCACCGAGATCCTTTCGACAGACTCCTCATCGCTCAAGCAATGGAAAATAAAATGACCATAATAACCAAGGACGAACATATTTCTAAATATGGTATTTCCACTCTTTGGTAAAATTAATTTGAACAAGAATGTCAGACATACTCAATCCCGACCCTGATAATTTTTCAGATGATGAATTAAAGCTGGAAGAACAATTCCGACCGCAAAGTTTCAATGACTTTACGGGACAAATGCATATTCTCGACAATCTGGAAATCTTTGTAAAAGCTGCTAAAATGCGGGGCGAAGCACTGGATCATGTTCTTTTACACGGACCTCCGGGGCTTGGAAAAACCACGTTGGCGCATATCATTGCCAACGAACTCGGCGTTGGAATCAAGGTAACTTCCGGACCGGTTTTGGACAAACCCGGCGATCTCGCAGGATTGCTTACCAATTTGGAAGAAAACGACGTCCTTTTCATCGATGAAATCCACCGTATGTCGCCCGTGATTGAAGAATATCTTTATTCAGCGATGGAAGATTATAAAATCGACATCATGATTGAATCCGGACCCAATGCGCGTTCGGTGCAAATTGGCTTAAATCCCTTTACACTGATTGGTGCCACTACCCGCTCCGGACTTTTGACGGCTCCTTTACGTGCGCGGTTTGGAATTAATTTCCGATTTGAATATTACCATCAGGAACTTTTGAGCACGATCATTCAGCGAAGCTCCCGAATTTTAGGTACCGAAATCCAGGAAGAAGCAGCTATCGAAATCGCCGGAAGAAGCCGTGGAACGCCCCGGATTGCCAATGCACTTCTGAGAAGAACCCGTGATTTTGCCCAAATCAAAGGAAGCGGAAAAATCGATAAAAAAATTGCGGATTTCAGTTTATCGGCACTAAAAGTCGATCAAAATGGACTCGATGAAATGGACAATAAAATCCTGTTGACCATCATTGAAAAATTCAAAGGCGGTCCGGTGGGGATTTCCACCATTGCCACGGCAGTGGGAGAAAACATTGGTACGTTGGAAGAAGTTTATGAGCCTTATTTAATCCAAGAAGGTTATTTGATGCGCACCCCACGCGGACGGGAAGCCACCGAAAAAGCGTACAAACATTTGGGAAAAATCAAATCGAGTTCGCAGAGTGGGTTGTTTGATTAACTTTTAATTTCCCGACAACTTGTCAGTTCAAAAATACTTAACGCTTTAAAAATGTCAGTTTAATTCGCTTGGCACATTTTTCGACATATCAGAAGCAAATAATTTTCAAATAAAAATTTACAGATATGTCAGAAATTTCAATTAGACCGTTGGCAGACCGTGTGGTCGTAGCGCCTGCACCTGCCGAAACTCAAACTGCGTCGGGAATCATCATCCCCGATACAGCCAAAGAAAAACCTCAGCAAGGAACTATTGTAGCTGCCGGAAATGGCAAACCAGAAGAGCCGATGACGGTTAAAGTTGGAGACAAAGTTCTTTACGGAAAGTATTCCGGTACCGAATTGAAATGGGAAGGTAAAGATTACCTGATCATGAGAGAGTCCGATATTTTGGCAATCGTTTAAAAAAATTTCGTTTCAGGTTTCAGGTTTCAAGTTCAAGGTTTCCTGCTCCTGAATTTAACGTAAAAACATTGAACATCAAACTTTAAACAAAAAATAAAATGGCAAAAGATATCAAATTTGATGTAGAATCAAGAGACGCTTTAAAAAGAGGTGTCGATGCATTGGCCAATGCAGTAAAAGTTACATTGGGACCAAAAGGAAGAAATGTAGTATTAGAAAAATCATTCGGTTCACCACACGTTACCAAAGACGGTGTTTCGGTAGCAAAAGAAATCGAATTGGAAGATCCGATCGAAAACTTAGGCGCACAAATGGTAAAAGAAGTAGCTTCTAAAACCAATGATGTGGCTGGTGATGGTACAACAACTGCAACTGTACTTGCACAAGCAATCGTACGCGAAGGACTGAAAAACGTTGCGGCCGGTGCGAACCCAATGGATTTGAAACGCGGAATCGACAAAGCGGTTTCTGCAATTGTTGAAAATCTGAAAGATCAATCCCAAGAAGTGGGTGATAGTTCTGACAAAATCAAACAAGTAGCTTCTATTTCTGCTAATAACGATGAAACCATCGGAACATTGATTTCAGAAGCTTTTGCAAAAGTTGGAAAAGAAGGTGTGATCACTGTTGAGGAAGCAAAAGGAACGGACACAACCGTTGATGTTGTAGAAGGAATGCAGTTTGACAGAGGATATCAGTCGCCTTATTTCGTTACCAATCCCGATAAAATGGTAGCGGAACTTGAAAATCCATACATTTTATTATTTGACAAAAAAATCTCAAACCTTCAGGATATCCTTCCGGTTTTAGAACCTGTTGCACAATCAGGTCGTCCGCTTTTGATTATTTCAGAAGAAGTAGAAGGACAGGCTTTGGCTACTTTGGTGGTAAACCGTTTGAGAGGATCTTTGAAAATCGCTGCGGTAAAAGCACCAGGATTTGGTGACAGAAGAAAAGCCATGTTGGAAGACATCGCTATTTTGACCGGAGGAACTGTGATTTCGGAAGAAAGAGGTTATTCACTTGAAAGTGCTACTTTGGAAATGCTGGGAACAGCTGAAAAAGTTCAGATTGACAAAGACAATACAACCATCGTAAATGGTGCCGGAGATGAAGCTCAGATCAAAGCCCGTGTAAACGAAATCAAAGCTCAGATTGAATCTACCACTTCTGACTATGACCGCGAGAAACTACAAGAGCGTTTGGCTAAATTAGCAGGAGGTGTTGCAGTTCTTTACGTTGGAGCAGCTTCTGAAGTGGAAATGAAAGAGAAAAAAGACCGTATCGATGATGCGCTTCATGCGACAAGAGCAGCTGTGGAAGAAGGAATCATCCCAGGTGGTGGAGTAGCTTATGTAAGAGCGCTTTCTGCACTTGATAATTTGGCAGCTGATAATCCGGACGAATCTACCGGTATCAACATCGTAAGAAGAGCTATCGAAGAGCCTTTACGTCAGATTGTTATCAACGCCGGAGGCGAAGGTTCTGTAGTGGTTGCAAAAGTAAAAGAAGGAAACGCCGATTTCGGATACAACGCTAAAAACGATACCTACGAAAATATGTTCGAAGCGGGAATCATTGACCCGACCAAAGTTACACGTGTAGCATTGGAGAACGCAGCTTCTGTATCGGGAATGTTGATTACAACCGAAGCGGTAATTACCGAAATCAAAAAAGACGAACCAGCGATGCCTCCAATGGGTGGCGGAATGCCGGGAATGATGTAAGAAATTTCGAAGGCTGAGGTTATCCAAACCGGAAATTTAAATAGAGAAGCGGGCAGAAATGTCCGCTTTTTTCGTTTTATAAAAGCCTACTTAAATTTTAGAAATTTAAATTTGTTATTGTCGTATTTTTAGCCGAGTTAAGGCATTTTTTGCAGGCGAAATCGGGCATATTGACGAAAAAAAATAACGAAAATGTAGGCAAAAAGACGCATAACAAAGTAATTAGCCGAATTTTAAGCAGGCTAAAAAATAATTTTACAAAATGAATCATGATTTTTTAGAATTGAGAATGGCGGAGTCGGAAGATATTCCGGCCATTTGGGAAATTCTCCAACAATCCATAGAACGTCGCCGAAAAGACGGAAGTGATCAATGGCAAGACGGTTACCCAAATCTTTCCACCGTAGAAGATGATGTGGAAAAACAACAGAATTATGTGCTTACCCAAAACGGGAAAGTCATTGCGACGGCCGCCGTCATTTTCAATTATGAACCCACTTATGATGAAATTGATGGAGAATGGCTGACAAACGGTGATTTTTATGTGGTGCATCGGGTAGGCGTTTCAGATCAAGTAGCCGGAAAAGGAATAGCAACCCAATTTTTTCTGATGATTGAGGAATTTGTCAAAGAAAAGGGTGTTTTCAGCATTAAAATCGATACGAATTTTGATAATCTGGCGATGCTTCGGATTTTGGAAAAATTAGATTATACCTATTGCGGCGAAATCTTGGTGAGAAATAGTCCGAGAAAGGCTTTTGAAA
>JAEWHB010000175.1 GCA_023388015.1 Bacteroidota bacterium | reverse complement strand
ATTCGGGCGATTTCCATTCGGTCGGATTCATAGTCATTTCGGAAAAAGCAGTAATTCCGATTTTACGGGTAATGGCCGGTTCAATGACAAAAGGGCCAATCCCGATAGACAATTCACTCAAACGGGCCGAAGCATTTTCATCTGCCAGCGCATAATCGCAAGCCGAAGCCAGACCGACTCCGCCGCCAACAACTTTTCCGGTAATGCACCCAACGATGAACTTCGGGCAACGACGCATGGCCAGAATTACATTGGCAAATCCCAAGAAAAATTTCTTTCCCTTTTCAAATTCGTCAATGGTCAATAATTCGTCAAATGAAGCCCCGGCACTGAAAACTTTATCGCCTGCACTTTTCAAAATGATGATTTTTACCTCATCGTTTTTTCCTAGTTCGTCAAGCATTCTGATGAGTTCATGCAATTGGGCACTCGGAAAAGAATTGCTTTTCGGATGAAAAAATTCGATGGTCGCAATATTGCTGACAATGTCGGATTTTATATAATAAGCTTCCATTTTTTAAATTTGATTTAAACTTAGAAATATAATTTTAATTTTCGGCGTCGTAATAAAGTTTATAGTATTTTTTACCCTCATCATCCACGCCTTGCTCAATCATCTTGCGATTTCCATGAACATAAATATGGAAATTTTTATCTAGTTTGATGATGCTTTTAAAGAATCGGGCTTGTTTTTTCACGGCATTTTTGGAAATTTCGAAGTGGTCATTCACATCTACTTCATAAACTTCTTCGTATTTTTTCTTATAATCTTCAAAACTTTGTTTCAACTCATCTTGCGTTAGTACTTTATCGGCAAAATCATTTAATTCAAAAACATCTGCTTCCTTGAAAAACTTCATCGTATTGTTAAGCAGATCTACTTGATCCACTTTACTTACTTCGAATTCTTCAGGTAATTTGTCCATGACATAACTTTTGCAAAGGTTTAAGGTGTTTTCGGTATCGAAGAACTCATTCTGTCGTTGCATTATACCCAAAAACTCATCGGCCCAGATGCCATATTCCTCACCTTTGGAATTATCAACTGATGCCACAATGAATCCATCCTCCTTTTCTGTATTGAAAATAAGACAGCCTTTATCGATTTTGGAAAGACTGATTCCTTCTTCAGTCCAGACTTCGTAAGCATTTTCATTCGGGACGGTTTTTAAAATTCTGTCTTTGGATTCGGATTTAAAAATCCCTACTACCGACATATTTTCGCCTTCCATGAGGGCATCAGGAAAAAAGACCACAAACAGTTCTCCTCCTCTGGCTTTTGGGTGTGCGCCTACCTTAAAGAGATGTTCGGCAATCCGCGCAGAGTTTTGAAACAACTGTTTCGGATCATCAAAAATATTTTTCACAAATTCAAAAACCGGATTTTCATCGGTTTTGAACTGAAAATATTCATCGGTTTTAAATGGTTTAAGGAAAAAATTATACAAGGTATCTGTAAGTTCAGCCGGATAAAAAGTGAGGGTTTTGGAAAGATGAATGTCCTCATCCAACGCTCTGTTACCCACTCTGTGGATGGCAACGTCAAAAGTTTCTTCGGGGTTTATAAAGTGCATATTTCTCAAAAATTAGAGCAGCGAAATTAGTGGACTTAAACGTGAATTAAAAATCTTGGGGAAAAAATACATTTCAAAATATGATGTAAATTTTAGGTTGAGTTATTTGTAATTGTAATAAAAAGATATACATTCGTAATCCAAACACTATTATAATCTACCTCTCGCTCTGAGGAAAGGAAAGACATGTCTTTTCAAGAAATTTAAATAATTAGGAGCAATGAGGTATTTGTCAAAAATTACTTCTAGCCTAATCTTAAACCTTTTTTTTGTTTGTGGTTCCGCACAAGAAATTGTCTCCCCAACTGACAATTACCTTCAGGAATCAATAGAAAAATCAATTCAAAATATTTCGCGAGGCGATTCGCCACCCGGAAATAATGCTGATTCGAGATTTTTCGAAGAATTTCTTCGTGCCCCCAACAGTTATATTTATGACATAGGTTTGGCTGAGGCAAATAATTATTCCGGTATAAAAATCCCGATTAAAAAAGCTTTTTCTGTTTGGGAAAGTTCAGATTGGTATTTGAACCAACCGCTGGATTCGGATCATCTTCTTTCGGTTTTTGTTTATTGGGAAGATGTTCCGGGATTGATTCAAAAAGTTGAGATTGAGAATTCATCCCAATTAGCTGATTCAAAAATCCTTGTCAATATCAATCCGAAAAAGGGGAAAGGAAACGCGCTGATATCGGTTCATTTGGGTGAAGAAGGAGGTTTTTTTGATCCAATTGTTTGGAGCTGGCATGTTTGGGTGACAGATGACCCTTCAGAAGGCAATTCATTTGGTCAAGGCATTGAAACCGACATCAATGGGGTTTCTTTTACGCCACAATATATGGATCGGAATCTGGGCGCTTCTCATGGTGAGATTACAGGAAACGATTGGCATAAAACAATCGGTTTAATGTATCAATGGGGAAGAAAAGACCCAATTCCGCCGATGGTAACCAAGGATTATTCTTTTCATGAACTAAATGGACTCATTGGTTATATGCGTAATCGTGAGGGAATTCACATGGGAAATATTCTACCGGAAATCACTCGTCCTTTTGCTGAAATCTCAAAGAATTTAAAATTTACAGTTAATAATCCCATTGCTTATCTTTTGAACGCCGATGCCGGCACATGGTTTTCTTCCGAACAGTATAGAGTTTATAGTTCAAATCCAGACAATTTGATAGCTTGGGATTTGTGGGGTGATAATTACAGAGGCGGGAATTCGAATGGTAGCAGTAGTAACGCTCAGCTTAGAGCTGATAGCCGTTCGTACGAATTAAAGTCACCTTTTGATCCTTGTCCAAACGGTTGGCGAATTCCTTCTTATATGGGTCGGGTAACTACTCTTAATTATTTAGGACCTTGGGGCAGGATTAATAGTGGAGGAAATGACGACACCAGTCCCCAAAGGAATTTGTTTCAAGCGTCTTCAGAAAATCCTTCCTTAATTGGAGCAAAAGTATATAGCGGTTTAGGGATTGATTATACCGAAACATTTGACTCAAGTGGAGGCTCACGGAATTTAGGGAAAATGCCAACTACGGGTTACTATGTAAGGTATATTACCAATGGAACTGCGAGAGTTGTTTTCCAAGATGAAGCCGCTATCACAGCACTTTGGTCGGCAACTTATTCCATAGGCGGAGCACGTTATTTCAGGTCTGTTACAGATCCATTAAGACCAGACATTGGCGTTTTGGGGTTAAATCAGATTATGGTTAATCAAACAACCGTCAGCGCTGAAGCTTTACCTGTGAGATGTATGAGGGATCCCAATCTTAATTTGATAGGTAATTTTGAAACAGAATATATCAATTCGACTAAAACTTACTTTACCGAAGGTTTAGAAAATCCCAACAGTTATATTATAAAAGATGAAACAGAATTGCTTATTCCGGTAAACAAAGCATTTTCTGCTTATGAACAACTTTTCCCGGAAGAGGATCAATTACCTCATAATGAATTAATCGCGAATGTTTATTGGACTGATAATCCGGATTTGGTTCAAACTGTTAAATTAATCGGAGAAGGAGATCCGCGTCAGAAACTCATTCGTGTTCAACTAAATCCTGGACAAAATGGAAATGCAGTAGTTTCGTTACACAATGAATCGGTTGACAATCCTGCGTATTGGAGTTGGCATTTATGGTCGGTTGCAGATGAAATAAGAGAAATAACTTACGTAAACCAAGCAACCATTCCAACGGATTATTATTTTCTAAATGCAACGAGTGGCGAAAATCCTGCTTTGACAACGACTTTCATGGATCGAAATCTGGGCGCCATTCATGATTTACCCATTGAAATCAGGGACTATCCTAACTCGGTGGAATTATTGAACGAAGTCAAACATTCAGGAGGACTACATTACCAATGGGGAAGAAAAGACCCGATTCCATCTTTCCGACTTGTGGGCGGCGAGAATTACGAAATTCACAAAGGAACTTCAGTTAATCCACAAGGTGAAGTTTCCTATAATAACCTAAGTCAGCTTAACTATCTGAGTCAATTTACAGAAGTTTATTCGGATTATAAAAATGGATTTAATCCAAATTCGTCTGACAATAAACACAAAAAAGCCGACAAAGTAATCCAATATTCCGTTCAAAATCCTCTAACCTATCTCCACGATGGCACCACTGGTTCATCGGATTGGGTTTCCAGCGAAAAATCACTGAAACATGAAAGATGGGGACATGCCCAGAAAAAATCTATCTACGATCCTTGTCCGCAAGAATGGAGGGTTCCGGATACTTTTAAGGTTTATGAAAACGGAAGAGGAAGTTCGCCTTGGTTCAATGGGAAAAAGTTGCAATCTCTGCAGGGAAATCCACAGTTTTTGGGAAGCCACTATGGGGGGCAATTTTTCAATCATGACAACAAAGCAGTCGGATGGTTTTTCACAGATGAAAATTATGCAATCGGACATTTTCCTACATCGGGCATTATCGGCAGATTCTCCCCAAATTCTATTGGCGGAACCAACACTGCAGATGCAATTGCCGGAGCCTGGACCGCGTCATTAACACAACAATTAAAAGGTGATGCACTTGGAATGATGGTGGGCAAAATTTCAGATTCAGACAATAAAATGATAGCGACAGGAAAAGTTTCGCCCGCTCATGGACTGAACGTGAGATGCGCAAGAGACACACCTCGCTATGATGGCTATGTAGGAGAAGATTATTTTGATTTATCGACGAGAGATTTCGGTCAGACATCCCAAGAAAGTTTCAAAATTTTTCCCAATCCGGTCAAAGACGATCTGAACATTTCTTCCTCCTTGAATTTGAAAATAGAAATTTATGATTTACAAGGTCGATTGGTACAAAAAGGAAAATTTGAAAATAAGAAAATCAATTTGAGCAGTCTTACAAAAGGTGTATACCTCGTATTAATTTATGAAAATGGAAGCTCCGATTTTACTACAGTAAAAATTATTAAGCAGTAACTCTTTAAGTCAATTTGACATATCAAGCAATGAACCTGTTTTAAATAGGTTCATTGCTTTTTTTAATTGATAAATCAAATAATTTTTTAATTTATCTGTAACAAAATAAAAATGATTTCGTCTATTGGTAAAAATCATTTTATGTCATTCATCATCAGAATTTCAATTATCTTCTTACTATTCCTCATGGGATTTGGTCTAAGGGCACAAGAAACCGACAGCATTGCCCGAAAAAAAATCCACATTCCAAAAATTACGGAAAGCATAAAAATAGACGGAATCCTAGATGATGTTGCCTGGCAAAATGCGCCTATCGCCACCGATTTTGTGGAGCGTCAACCCAACAACGGAAAACCAATCCCCGACAGCCTTAGAACCGAAGTAAAAATCGTTTATGATAACCTTGGAATTTATTTCGGAGCGACCATGTACGATCCGGAACCGGACAAAATCCTGAAAGAATTGACCGAGCGCGACGGCATCGGGAACGATGATTTTTTCTTCATTCTTCTGAACGGCTATAACGACCATCAGCAAAGTTTACAATTCATCGTCACGGCTGCAGGCGTTCAGTATGATGCCAAAATGACCAACGGCAATGAAGACTCTTCCTGGAACGGCGTCTGGTACAGCGCGGTTAAAATTAATGACGACAGTTGGGTCGCCGAAATGTTCATTCCTTATTCAGAAGTACGATTTTCTGAAAAGGATGTACAGGTTTGGGGTTTACAAATGGAAAGAGAATTCAGGAGAACACGCACAAGATACAGCTGGAATTTTGTGGACAATTCAAAAGGTGCTTTTTCAATTTATGACGGCGAGATTCACGGCATCCAAAACATTGATTCCCCCACGCGCCTTTCTTTTCAACCCTATCTTTCCGGATATGTTAATAATTATGATGGCGAATCTGAATTTGTTTTCAACGGCGGAATGGACTTAAAATACGGAATCAATGATGCTTTCACGCTTGATATGGTTTTGATTCCCGATTTCGGTCAGACAAAATTTGACCCTTCGGTTTTGAACCTTACAGCATTTGAAACCCAATATGCCGAACAACGTCCTTTTTTTACCGAAGGAACCGAATTATTCAGCAAAGGAAATTTGTTTTATTCGCGAAGAGTCGGTGGCAATCCAAGCCTTTATCCGAATGTTTCGGAAACAGAAGAAATCACAGAATTTCCGGCGCGAGTGGATTTAATCAATGCTTTAAAAGTTTCTGGAAGAACTTCCAAAAATTTAGGGATCGGAATTTTTAATGCCATTACAGAAAAAACTTACGCCAAAATCAGAAACACAGAAACAGGCGAAACCCGTAAGGAAATTGTAGAACCTTTGACGAATTACAATGTAGTAGTGTTGGATCAGCGATTTGGTCAAAATAATTCGGTTTCATTTGTCAATACAAATACGTTGCGCGAAGGCAATTATCGGGATGCCAATGTTTCGGGACTTTATTTTGATTTGACCAACAAGAAAAATACCTGGAATTTTTGGGGAGATGCAGAAGCAAGTTGGGTGAAAAACTCCGAAACAAAGTTCGGGATGGAGGGAAATCTTGCTGCGGCCAAAATCAGTGGAAAACATCGTTATCAGGCAAGTATATTCTTTCGCACAAAAGATTATGACATCAATGATTTAGGTTATACCGGTCAAACCAATTATATCAACTATTACGGCTATTACGGTTACCGTTTGTTGAAACCCAAAGGGAATTTCAACAATATCAACCTGAATTTCAATCTGAATTATAACCGCAGACTTGAACCGGATTTGTACAATAATTTTGTGTTTAATTTTAATTCGAGTTTTACGACCAAAAAATTCTTTGCTTTTGGCGGCGGATATGAATTTATTCCATTTGAATGGAACGATATTTACGAACCGCGACTGGAAGCAAGGCACGTGAAAGTTCCGGCTTATTACAATCCTTGGGTTTGGGTTTCTACCGATTACAGAAAACGCTTGGCACTGGACGCAACCATTGATTGGTACAAATATGACCAGGCAGGAAGAGGAAGATTGATCCTTAATTTTTCGCCGAGATTCCGTGTTTCGGACAAATGGAAACTGTATTTGTTTACCGAAGCTGCACTTTCCGACAAGGAACAAGGCTTTGTTTCGTATGACGGAACCAATATTTTCTTTGGCGAACGCGACCGAAACACAATGGTAACTTCACTTGAATCCCAATATATTTTCAACGAAAAAATGGCGCTGAACCTGGCTTTCAGACACTATCACACCGATGTGACCTATGATAAATTCTTCACTTTGGAAAATGACGGATCACTTACGCCAAATAATTATAATGAAAACCACAATGCAACTTACAATAGTTGGAACATCGATTTGCGGTTCAGTTGGTGGTTTGCGCCTGGAAGTCAGTTGAGTTTGCTTTATAGAAACGCAATTGAAGGTTATGATGACGTTTCAAACCTAAGTTTCCGGGACAATTTCGATTATATGTTTTCCCAACCTCAACTCAATAGTTTTTCCATCAGAATCAGTTATTACCTAGACTACAACCGAATGAAAAACTGGTTCAAAAAGAAACCTGAAATAAAAGAATCAATCGGTCAGAATTCTTATCATGAGTATAAAAATTTCGCGCACAAAAGAAATGGAATATAAATCTTGAATTTTTATAAATTTACTTAACTAAAATTTCAAGAAACATGAATCCGATTCTGAGAAATATTCTGGCGGTCATTGCAGGCTGGATTGTAGGAAGTATCCTCAACGGCGCGCTTATCATGATGGGGCATAAAGTTTATCCGATTGAAGGAATTGACACCAATAATATGGAAGAACTTGCTGTAGCAATGCCCGGATTAGATTTCAATTATTTTATATTTCCGTTTTTGGCGCACGCATTGGGAACTTTAGTGGGTGCAATTGTAGCCGCTATAATCGCAGCGAATCACAAAATGAAATTGGCGTTAGCAGTCGGGGTTTTATTTCTGATTGGAGGCATCATTGCTTGTTTTATGATTCCTGCGCCAAGTTGGTTCATCGCTACGGATTTGATTCTTGCTTATATTCCGATGGCCTTGCTTGGTGGTAAAATCGGAATGCGAATTTGTAAGAAATAAAATGTTTTAAAAATAATTTCTCTCTAAATTCTCAAAATTCAATGTAAATCCAAAGCCTTGATTAAATTTGCTTTGATTTAATCATTGATTGTGCCCGACAAACGCATTTTTTCACTTATTGGAATTTTCATCCTGATCAATCTTTTTCAGGCTTTTTTCACGCCGATTTCGGAAGATGAAGCTTATTATTGGGTTTGGTCACAAAATCTGGATTGGGGTTATTTTGATCATCCGCCGATGATTGCCTGGTGGATTTCAGCCGGATATAATTTATTCCAAAACGAATTGGGGTTACGGCTTTTGACGGTTTTGCTCAACGGTTTCAGCCTCTATTTTTTGTGGAAAATTTTATTACCCAAAACCAAGCGACATTTCCAATTATTTGTCCTGATTTGGGGATCGGTTTTGGTTTTCAACGTTTTCGGATTTCTGGCAACGCCCGATGCGCCCTTACTTTTCTTCACGATTTTTTATTTGTTTTCGCTCAAGAAATTTTTAGAGAAAACTTCGGTTTTCGCCACCGTTTTATTGGGGATTTCCTTTGCCGGACTTATGTACAGCAAGTACCACGGAATTTTGGTGATTGTCTTTACGTTATTGCCGATAGTGAAATTACTATGGAAAAACCCGAATTTTTATCTGGCAGTTTTGGGAAGTTTGGTTTTGTATTCCCCACATATTAATTGGTTGATTCAAAACGATTTCGTTCCAATTCACTATCATTTTTTGGAAAGAAGTTCCGATGAAAGTTTTGAATTCCGTAAACTTTTTAACTATTTAGGAATTTATTTTCTGGGTGCTGCGCCATTTCTGAGTTATTTTATCCTTAATTCGGTTTTTCGTTTTCGGTCAGATCAGCCGTTTTGGAGAAGCATTTGGGCATTGGCTGTTTTGCCCGGAATTTTCTTTTTTCTATCGATTTTCAAAGACAATGTTCAGCCGCAATGGTTGCTCATCAGCTTTCTGGCGATGGCTTTGCTGATGTATCGACATTATCATGAAAAAAGTCTGAAATGGGTTTTCAAATTGGGATTTACAGGTCTTTTTTTGGTTTTGATTTTGCGAATTCTCATTGCTCTACCGGGAGTTTCACCTTTGTACAAGAACGAACATTTTGGTAAAGAAGCCGGAAGTTTTGAGATCGAAAATGCAATTTTTGAAAAATACCAGGAAGCTTCGGTTTATAAGTTCTTCAATCCTGATAAAAAAGTGGCGGTTCACCGCACACTTGGAAATCGCCATAGTCAATACAGTTTGTGGAATTGGGAAGAAGATTTTCACGGTAAAAACATCACTTATATCTCGCCTTGGGTGAGAGCAGAAAATTCTTTCATCGGCTATAAAAACCACGATTATTATCTGAAAGAAATTCAGAATTATCAAACTTATGATTTAATTAAAATTGAAACTTTGGAAGAAATTTCGGCGAAGCCAAATGAAAGAATTCAACTTAAAATTAAAATCCGAAACGGTCATAATCGACCGATAAAAATCGGTGGAAATTCGGAATTAAAACTCAATGTAAATTATTACCAAAACTTACAATATGAGATTCTTTATGCCACCGGAATTTTAACGGAAGAATTAGAACTTCAACCCGATGAAGAGAAAGAAATTCAAATTGAATTTCAAAATCTATCTGAAAAAGGGAATTTCAATGCAGCAATTGGAATTCATTATGAAAAAACGGGGGTTTCATATGTTTCTTCTCCCATAAGAATAATTAGCTTATGATTATTCCCAACTAACCATATTTATTTTTATTTACTTACTAATCAACCACTTACAAACTTTGTCTATGTAGTGTCTATTTGTATTTCTGACAGATTTCAGGAATTAATCCAACTTTTGTCCGCTCATAAAACAAATAACATGAGAAAGAATTTATTTATTTTTTTATTAATGATTGGGATTGCCCATGCCCAAGTGAACTTTGCAGAATGGACAAAGTTTATAGAAGGTACAGATCATAGCAACACCAATATGAACAATATCATAACGGATGGAGAGTTTTTGTATGTAAATGGTATTTATTTCGGGGAAACTTCCACTTTTGGGGATGTCACACTTCCTGCCTATGACGGACCCAATGGTTTAATTTCCAAATTAACCACAACTGGTGATGTTATATGGACTGCCACATTTGGCGGTAATGGTCTTGATGCATTTTATGATATCAAGCTAGATCATGAAGGAAATATAATTGCTGCAGGCTGGACTTCAAGTGAAGGAGATTTAACAATCAACGGAACACATACCATTCCCGGAGGCGGCCCAGAGTGGACAAATCGCGGAATTGTCGCTAAATTTTCTGGAACTGACGGCAGTTTAATCTGGGAAAAAACTTGGTACGCAGCTGAATATTACTATGCAAATCCGGTTAAAATCGAATCTGACTACTCAGGAAATGTGTACATAGCAGGTTATTATTCAGGTGCATTTGAAATAGATTCTACGCCATTTTCCTATACTATGGAATATGGTGACAATTTATTTTTAGCAAAATTCAATTCTGATGGAGAATTAACATGGGGAAAGACATTTGAAGGGGACGACAGTGGAACCTGGGGAAATATTACTTCAATGGACTCAAATGAAAACGGTTTGTACTTTGTTATGAGCTACAATAAGCCTTATCTTTTAAATGATGAGCCTATGGCGCATGAAGGAGAAACTTATTGGGTCGGTATTGTAAATATTGATTTCATTACAGGAGACGTAATCCAACACAAATCTTTTGGAACTTCGACCTCAGATCAAGGAGGTAGTTCATTGATAATCGATAGTGAGGGCAATGTGATAGTGGGCGGACATTTTACAGAAGGTAATAATTTTGCTATACAAGGAATCGCATTATCGGGCTATGGATCAGAAGATGGATACGTTGCCAAGTTCAATTCTGACTTAGAAGTTATCTGGGCAAAGGCTTTGGGTGGTGAGTATTTGGATCGTGTTTTCAATCTGTATGTAAATCAAAACAACGATGTTTTTGTAGGTGGAGGATTTGACAGTTACACCGATTTCAGCTATGATGGACAATCCATTATCGATGCACAATCTCCCAACAGTTTGAGTATGTTTGAAATGTATTTGAATTCAGAAGGTGAATTTCAAAAGGTAGTGGCTTTGCATGGCTATGATGAATTTTCAATTCTTTCTAATACCGGCACCGTCGTATTGGAAAACAATGAGATATATACTACCGGGCGTTTAAGCGGAAAAGCGTATTTCCAAGACGGAGGTGAACTTATCGATACGTTTGAGCATAATTTAGGATTTGTTATGAAATGGGATACAAACTTTGAAGTTTTGGGTCTAAATGAAATCACAAACAATGGATTTGCCGCTTACCCAAATCCCTTCCAAAACCATCTGAACATCCTATCAAGCAAAACAATAGCTTTTGATGCAAAGGTTTATGATTTAACTGGTAAACTTGTTTACAATGCTCAATCTGTCACAGGGAAAGCTTTAAATCTGGGACATTTGGCAAAAGGAATTTATATTTTGAAACTTGAGGGAGATCAATATTCCCAAACAATGAAAATCATCAAGAAATAATTTTTTAAATTAATAGAGCCTGTTTAAATTTATATTGTAAAAATGTTTATAGGTTATTTTTAAGCGTAAAAAGGCGAATTTTGCAACGATAGCCGGAAGCTATCGTGAAAAATTTAACGTCTTTGAAGCCGAAAAAAAGCATAAACAAATTATTAGATGAATTTTAAACAGACTCATAGTATATTCAAGAGCTGATCATAATTTGTCAGCTCTTTTTTAATTTCTCCAAATGAAAAAACATTTCTTTCTCTGGGTTATTTTCGGTTGCATTTTTATTCTAAATGCACAATCTGTCGATACTTCCGAACATATAAAATTCCAAATTCAGGAACTCAGTAAGAAAAATGATATCAAAGCAATTAACCGATTACTGAACACCAATACTTATCTCGACCCCGAATTCACACTTAAAGTCATTCAAAATAATCTTGAAAAATCCTTGTCAGAAAAAGCAAAAGAAAACCTTGCCGACACTTATCTTACGCTGGGTAACTTTTGGTACACACAAGGAAATCAAACCAAGGCCTTTGACAACTATTTGAAATCGGAAAACTTAGCCAAAGAAATTTATGATTATAGAATTCAGGGACTTGCTCTGATGAATCGCTCCCATATACCGGAAGATTTAAATCAAAAAATCAGAATGCTAAAGGAAGCAGTGGAAATGCTTACCGAAGTTCAAGACACACTCAACCTTGCCAAAGCCAATTTAAACTTGGGTAATAATTACAGTTTATTTGTCTTAAACGATAAAAATTCAACAGGATTACTTCCCAGTTCTGCCGTTCCAAAATACCGTTCAGAAGCCTTTAAACATTATGAAATTGCCCAAAATCTAAATAAAAACATCAAAAATCCCGAAATAGAAGCTTCTGTCAATGTACATTATGGCGAATGGTATCGCTTTGAAAAAAATTATGAAAAGGCAAGAAATTCTTTTAGAAAAGCAGAAGAATTCTTTGTTCAAGCCGGAAGAATCAAAGGAAAAGTGTATAGTCTTCACCAATTGGCATTAATTGAAAAAGAAACCGGAAATCCCCAAAACGCCTTGACTTTGCTTCAGGAAGCAGAAGAAATTTCAAAAAAGTTTGATTATATAGACTATCAGGTAGAAACCTACAGTCAATTTTTGGAAATATATAAATTATTGGAAAACCATGACCAAGTATTGACTTATTATGATTTATTCCATGAAGCTGCGCTCCATCTTTCCGAAATCAATAGCCGTGATAAAATCCACAGAATCAACCTGGAACACAACCTTTCAGAAAGTGAATACTTACTTGAAAAAGCCGAAAATCAAAAAAAACACATACCGCATTTTGACGGTCGCTTCACTCATTTTAATTGCATTGGTTTTAGGCGTTTCTTATCTGATTATTCAAAATAAAAAAAGAAAAATTCAAACCATAGAACAAACCAAAATCATCAGCGATATTAAAATTCAAAATCAAGAACTACAAGAAAAGTTATTGAAAGAAAAAATAAAATTCAACCAAGAACATTTAATTGCATTCGCAAATCAAGTTAGCAGAATTGAAAATTTTTTGGAAGAAATGAAAACTCAGGTTAAGAATTCCAAAGCCAATTCCATGGAAGACATTAACAACTTAAAACTCAATTTCTCAGAAATCTTGGACGATCAGAATTACATCAAAAAGCTAAATTCATTATCTTCAGAACTAAATCAAGAATTCTTTCTATACCTTCGAAAAAACTATCCCAAAATTTCAAAAAAAGACGAACAACTTTTGTCCTTTTTGATTTTGGATATGAGTTCAAAAGAAATTAGCAACATCCTTAAAATTTCAACTGAAAGTGTTCACACCAAACGCTACCGATTGCGCAAAAAACTTGATTTAAATGCGGTGGAATCCTTTATCGACTTCTATAAACGAATCACGAATCAACTAGAAACTACCCCTTCTTAAATTATTTAATCCCTCTTTCATTCAACCATTTTCTATATTTCGCAGCATTGCGTTTATGCTCTTCATAATTACTTGTAAAACTATGATAACCAGGACGATCTGGATCTGCACAGAAATAAATAAAACTATGCTCCTCGGGATTTAAAACTGCATCTACCGCCGTCATATTGGGAAGGCAGATGGGCGCAGGCGGCAAACCTTTTATACGATAGGTGTTGTACTCAGATGGTGTGGCAAGATGTCCGTGGCGAACCCGCTGAATGGTGTGATTGAATCCGTTCTGAAGTTTATACGCATAAATCGAAGTCGGGTCGGCTTCCAGACGCATATCTTTGGCAAGACGATTCAGATAAGCCTGAGCGACTTTGGGTTGTTCATCAACTTTTGAAGCTTCCAATTGAACAATTGAAGCCAATGTAAATACTTCTAATGGTGAGAAATTCATGGCTTCGGCTTTTTGCTGTCGTACTTCTGTCCAGACTTTTTCGTATTCATTCATCATTTTTTCCACAAATTTATCTCCGCTCGTCGGCCAGAAATAATGATAAGTATTCGGAACAAAATACATTTTTACAGTTTCGGCGTTAAGATTCGGATCTTTTTCTTTTGCCCAACTGATGATAGCTTCCACGATTTGAGTTGAATCGGCTTCAATTTTTTTGGAAACCGAACCTGCCAGATGAAAAATAGTCGGTTCATTTCGAATCATCAGACTGACTTCTTCCTGAGTTCCCGAAATCAGACGATTCAATAATTCTTTATTGGTTTCTCCCTGAATGAGTTTAAATTTTCCGGCTTTGATTTTTACCGGAAAATCTTTGGCTTCGGCATAATTTTCAAAACTTTCGGGATTCTCCAATTTCCCTTGTAAAGAATCCAGAACTTCACGGAAATCCGCGCCGGTTCTGACATATAGAAATCCGTCTTCTTTCACATTGCTTTTCATTCCGTCAAAAAACGTACATCCGACAATGAACAGTCCGGATGTCAAAACCACAAAAATTCGGGTGATAAATTTCAAATTATTTCTCATTTCAAACGCTTCCTTTAGCAATATTTATTCCACATCGATTGTTCCTTCAAAAACGAATTCAGCCGGGCCGCTCAGCCATACATCTTCATATCCGCCCGATTCGTTTTTCCGGAAACGAACTTTTAATTCTCCACCTATTGCAGAAACATTTATTTCTTCAGAAATAATTTTCCCCGATTCGTGGGCCGCAATGGCTGCCGCGGTAATCCCGGTTCCGCAGGCGAGGGTTTCGGCTTCCACACCGCGTTCATAAGTTCTTATTTTCAACCAATTACCTGAAATGATTTCAGCGAAATTCACATTGGAACCTTCTTCAAAATAAGGTGCGCCATACCTGATTTCCCGCCCTTTATTTTGCACATCCAAATCTGAAATATCGCTTAAAAATTCTATATGATGAGGCGAACCTGTATTTAAAAAAAGATGATTTGGAAATTTTTGAACCGATGAGACGTTGGACATTTTTAGGTGAATGATTTCATTTTCAATAATGGCTTCGTGCAATCCGTCCACCGCAATAAATTCAGTTTTATTTTCAATAATTCCAAGTTCCGCTGCGAAGCGCACAATACAGCGTCCACCGTTTCCACACATACTGCTGGGACGACCGTCCGAATTAAAATAAATCATTTTAAAATCGGTATTTCCTTCGCTTTCCAATAAAATGAGTCCGTCTGCGCCAATGCCAAAACGACGGTCACAAAGTTTTTCAATCAAGGATTTTTCAGGCACAAAGTTTGCATATCTATTATCAATCATTACAAAATCGTTACCTGCTCCCTGGTATTTATAAAAATGGATTTTCAATGCTGAATTTTTAACAAATTTAGGAATTTTAGAATTGAGTTGATGATAAGATTATCAAAAACAAAGTCAAACTTTAAAAGATTGATAATTTTTGTTAAATCCACGTTAAACCACTTGTAGAGCCGATTTTAAAGATGGAAATTTGAATCGTTTTGAAAGAAAAATGTAATTAAAAAAGAGTTAATTAAGCGTATGAAAAAATATATTGGATATCTGATGGTTGGACTTTTTAGTGCCACTTTTTCAATTCTAGGAATGAATTATTTAGCGAATGAAAAAGAAGGAAACATTGTAACTTCTGCAATGGATCGCGACAATGGTGCTTTTTCGTTTGTGGATTACAAAGGAAATTATTCATTTAGTGCCCCTGATTTTGTGGATGCTTCCCAAAAAACAGTCAATGCGGTAGTGAGTATCAATAATTTCTCCAGTCAAAAACAAAGTCAGCGCCCCAGCGATCCGTTTGAATTTTTCTTCGGATTTCCGCAACAGCAACGAGATCCTGATTTACCAACCGGACAAGGTTCGGGCGTAATTATTTCGGAAGACGGATATATAGTAACGAACAACCACGTTATCAAAGGTTCAGACAAAATTGAAGTTGTTTTGAACAATCAAAAATCTTATGTTGCTGATTTAATCGGAACCGACCCTAATACAGATATTGCGCTTTTGAAAATTGAAGAAAAGGGTCTTCCTTTTATCAAATTTATTGATTCAGACGCGATCAATGTTGGCGATTGGGTACTTGCAGTGGGAAATCCTTTTGGATTGAATTCCACCGTAACTGCAGGAATTGTTTCGGCAAAAGGAAGAAGTATTGATATTTTGAGAAGAAATGCTGCCAGTCCGATTGAGTCTTTCATTCAGACCGATGCGGCCATTAATCCGGGCAATAGTGGTGGCGCTTTGGTTAATCCAAACGGAGATTTAGTCGGAATTAATACAGCGATTTCTTCGCCAACAGGTTCTTATTCCGGATACGGATTTGCCGTTCCGTCCAATTTGGTTAAAAAAGTAGTAGAAGACATCAAGAAATATGGATTGGTGCAACGCGGATATCTGGGCGTTCAGGGAATGGACTTGAACGATGAGTATTTGGTAAGACAATACAACCGTGAAAATAAAACCGAACTGAAAAGCCAACAAGGGATTTTGGTTCAGAGCGTGACTGACAATGGCGGTGCTCAGGATGCCGGAATCAGAAAAGGAGATGTCATCACGGAAATTGACGGAAAGAAAGTTACAAGTTTCAGCAAATTGACTTTTGCAGTGGGAAGTAAATATCCGGGTGATAAAGTTCGTGTAAAAGTATTGCGAGATGGAAAAGAAAGAGAATATACCGTTACACTCCGTGACCAAAAAGGAAATGCTTCCACAAGATCTCTGGCTGACCTGACCGTGAGCGAAAAACTAGGAGCAGAATTTGAACCTCTGACAGACCGACAAAAGGTTAGTTTCGGGATTGACCAAGGAGTAATGGTGAAAAATATGGAGCAATCCGGTAAGTTAAAAGCCATCGGAATTGGAGAAGGATTCATCATCCTGAAAGTAAATGATAAGGACGTAAGCAGTCAAAACGATATTGAAAAAATCCTTAAAAACCACAAGGGCAGAGTTTCTGTCAGCTATGTGGATCCGTATGGAAGAATCTATACGCGAGGATTTACTATGGACTAAACCGGTTTATGTTTTCATAGTTTTAGGTTCGGCACAACTCAAAAGGTTGTGCCGTTTTTTATATCTTTGATTCGATGAAAAAATTATTCGGAATTCTGTTTTTATTTCTAATCGGATTTGGGCAGGCACAGGAAAAAGGAGGTTTGATGAGTCATTTGTTGATCAATGTAGGTTATGCAAATCTCAACGGAAATTATTTCAAATTAGGACCGGAAGTTTACCTGACCCAGCCAAATGGAAATCTAATCGACCTGAGTGCAACCGCCAATGTGGCTTATTTCAGTAATAAATTCGTGGTGGTACCCGAACTCGGAATCGGCTATCAGTTTAACGCCAAAAAAGTTAAAAACCGGATTGATCCTTACCGCGAATATGTAAACAGCACGTTTTATTCGGCTCGTGTAAATGTTTCGCCTTGGAATGTCACGCCCGAAATCGGAATTGCGTTGGCAGGAATTGTGGAAGCCAACATCGGATATTCCTTTCAGTTTGCCGATCACAAATACACTTCTTTTGATGGAATTAAATTTGGGCTGACGATTCATATTCCGACAATTTATTTCGTCAGTGAAGCTGGGTTGTATTAAACTCTTACTGGATTATATTGTCTAATTTCTTCAATTTCTCTTTCAGAAGAATCAACAAAATCCAAAATCCTTTTGATAATTACTTCCGACTCATCCGGATAATCAACTTTCACATAATGCTCGCCATCAATCCATTCCTGGATTTTCCGCAAATTCAATTTGGCATAAGTATCAACACCTAAATTTTGCAAAGCCACCGCATTGCATTCCTGTTCGTATTGTTTTTTAATGGGAATCACGAACAGCTTTTTATTCAGAAACAAAGCTTCAGCCGGTGTTTCAAATCCGGCGTTGCAAAGTACACCTTCACAGTTTTCCAACGAACGTAAAAATTCAGTTTGGTCAATCGGATAAACCAAAACATTTCCTTTCACATAAATTTCCTTTGCCGATTTAGAAAAAATACGCCAATCCACGTGGGTTTCATTCAGTCTTTCGATTAAATATTCGTCAGAAAAACTTGGTAGATAAGTTATATAGTAACCTTTATTATTCGGATTTAAATTTCTGATGACCGAACGAATTATAGGTTTAAAAATTCGGGGATGATAGGATTCAAAATGAAATCCCAGATTTTCCTTTGTGGGTGCATAATGTTTCAGCACCATTTCACCCAAAAACTCCTTTCGTTTAGGTTTGGGCGTTTCGGAAAAAAGCATCGAAGCCTGATGACTTATCCCCAAAATATACTGGTATTTTGTCAATCTCGCAGCCCAAGCTGAAATCGGTTCAAAATCGTTTATAACCAAATCATATTCTTCTAATGGTACTTTTTTAATGTCCCTAATCGCTTGAAGAAAATTATTGTTTAAAGCTGTTTTCAGATATGAAAGTCCTCCTTTGGAATCGTACATAAGCGAAATCCCATCAAAACGAAATTTCGGTTCCTGCGGCAATTCGATTTGGGATTGATGACCGCTTGTCAGCAAATCTACTTCTGCATATTTTTTCAATTCCGGTATCAATTCCTGTGCGCGGGCAATATGTCCGTTTCCGGTACACTGAAGTGCATATAAAATTTTCATCGCATTAATTTTGAGAGCAAAAACTCTGATTTCTAATTAACTACACAAATTTCTTACCTAAAACTCAATTCAAACTCGTAACCGATGAAATTAATTCTTCAAGCGTCATCTCCGTCGTCTCTTCTTCCTTTCTCAAAGCGAGTTTCTCTTTGTTTTCTTCGTAAGAAAAAATTGTCCAATTTCCATTGTGATATTCCAAAGCCGTCAAATTTTCAATCCAATCACCTGAATTCAGATACATACATTCGCCTTTTTTATTGGTGATTTTTCGCATTTGTGGCTGATGAATATGCCCACAAATCACATAATCAAATCCTTTTTCAATCGCGAGTTCAGAAGCTGTATTTTCAAAATCAGAAATATATTTTACCGCTTTTTTTACGCTGTTCTTAATTTTTTTTGAAAGTGAATATTTCTCGTGCCCCATTTTCATAAGACACCAATTAATTACATTGTTCAAACGTATCAGCAAATCATATCCGACTCCGCCCAAACGCGCTATCCATTTGGAATGCTGAACCGAAGCATCAAAAACATCACCATGAAAAATCCAGGCATGTTTACCATCTAGTTGGAGAATTTTTTTATTGGTCAATTTGATCGAACCAAGATTCAAATCCGTGAACTTCCTTAACATTTCATCATGATTTCCCGTTATGTAAACCACTTCGGTTCCCTTGACCGCAAAATCAATAAATTTCTTCAGAATATTTAAATGCTTTTTCGGAAAATAAGATTTTTTAAACTGCCATATATCGATGATATCACCATTCAGAATTAGCATTTTGGGCTGAACCGAGTCCAAGTATTGCAGTAACTCCTTGGCCCTACAACCATAAGTACCTAAATGAATATCTGAAAGAACAATTAAATCAACTTTTCTTTTCATGGAATGTTTCTGCAAATTAACCAACCTCATATAAACTGAATCTTACTGAAATGTTAGTATTGCATTATATTTCCCAAATTAAATCTCTATTTTATTTTTCTAATTATTAACCTTATTTTAGCTCCATGATTTCGGCAAAAAATATTCATAAAAATTTTGGCAGTCTCGAGGTTTTGAAAGGAGTTTCTCTAGATGTAAGTATTGGAGAAATTGTTTCAATTGTGGGAGCATCAGGCGCAGGTAAAACAACTTTGCTTCAGATTTTAAGTAGTTTGGAAAAAAGCTCTGATCCGGAAAAGCATTACACACATATCCAAATAAAAAGGGAAGACATTACCAAAATGTCAGACGCCAAACTTTCTAAATTCCGTAATGAAAACATTGGATTTATTTTTCAATTTCACCAACTTTTACCAGAATTTACAGCCATAGAAAACGTCTGTATTCCGGGATACATCGGCAATGCAAAAAGCAGTGCGGTTCAGGCCAAAGCCAAAGAACTGTTGGAGTTTCTCGGACTTGGAAATCGCCTCGAACATAAACCTGCGCAACTTTCCGGTGGCGAACAACAACGTGTGGCAGTGGCCCGTGCGCTTATCAATCAACCTGCGGTAATTTTTGCTGACGAACCTTCCGGAAATCTCGACTCCAAGAACGCCGAAGAATTACACCAACTTTTTTTCCGTTTACGTGACGAGTTCGGTCAGACTTTTGTAATTGTGACGCACAACGAAGACCTTGCCAATATGGCTGACCGAAAGCTCGTGATGAGCGACGGCCGTTTTGAGATGTAATTTAAATTATGCTTTATATACTCCTTAACTGGATTTATATTTTCCTGATTTGCCTGGGAATGGGCGCGATTTTGAATTCAATTTTGCGCACAAAAACCGGACTTTTCTATACACTTTTGCTTGGAGTTTTTGCCGAAATGATCCTCATTCATTTCTATGCAATCGGCTTTTCCATCAATGAGTTTTTTTATGGATTTAATTTTATTTTGGCTTCCTTCGGAATAATTTTTCACAAAAAAATCCTTTCCCAACAAATCAAATCCGCCATTTCTGATTGGAAAATCTGGAAAAAACCCATTCAAATTCTCGGAATCCTACTGACGATTTTGATTTTGATGCAAAGCGCAACCCAACCTTTCATTGTTGACAACGAAACTTATTACATTCAGACGCTCAAATGGTTAAACGAATTCGGATTGGTCAAAGGATTGGCCAATCTTCATATTTTCTTCGGACAGATGTCGGGCTGGCATCTTTTACAAAGTGGATTTAATTTTGGCTTCCTTTCCAACTCTCTGAATGGTGCGAACGGATTTCTGATGTTGATTTTTACCGGGTTTTCGCTCTATCATCTCAACCGATTTTTCCAAACCAGAATTACGATGGATTTGTTTTTGGGCTTAATTCCCGTGGGAAATTTATTTTTGTTTCAGTTCCTGAGCGCGCCTTCGCCCGATTTGCCGGTTTTCCTGATTTCACAGCTCATTTTTTATCTTTTTTATCGAAATTATGTGGAGTATCAAGGTGATTTCAAAATGCTTTTCATTCTGACTTTGCTCTTAATTCTAACCAAAATCACGGTCGTTCCTTTATTGATCTTACCTTTGGTTTTAATCATCCGGCATAAAATTTTCAAAGCCGAATGGAAATATGCCTTCGGAATTTCTTTAATAGCATTGGCCGGATTTCTGCTCAAAAACTACATCATTTCGGGTTATCTTTTTTATCCGACTGAAATTTTAAGTTCCTTTCTAAATCCGGATTGGAAAGCCGCTCCTGAAATGCTCCGATTGTTTTTTGAAGAACGACCCGAATATGAAATCATCCCCAATCAGCTTTCAGAAATCAACCGGGAAAATTTCTTTCAGCTTTTCAAAAATTGGTTGCTCGAACCGGGATTGCGAAGCATTTTTAACAAACTCATCATCGTCCTTTTATTGATTTTTCCGCTTTACATTAGAAAAAACAAAACCCTTTTCTGGCTTTATATTTATGCGTTGGTTCAATTCGGACTTTTGTATTTCACTTCGCCGCAATATCGCTTTTTTATGCCGCTGATCATCGGGATGAGTTTATACATTTTAGCAAAACTACTTTTAAATTCTCCTAAAAAAGTCATTCCGGTTTTTGCATTTTTCAGTTTGATTGTTGTCGTTCCACTGATTTTTTCCTTCAATGTTTCAAATCTAAAAAACAGCGAATTTATGCCCGATAAACTCGAAGCTTATCGGATTGAAAACATCATCAAGCCTGCAAAAAACTCACTGCATAATTTTGAATATGAATTAATGGAAGAAGGGAATTTAAAGTACAATTCTCCCATCGGGCAGAAAGAGTTTTTCTGGATTACGGGCGATGGCGATTTGCCCACGGTAAACCGCGGAATGATCGAATATTTTAAGAAATGGTATAAAATCCGGCCGCAAATGCGTGGCGAAAGCTTAAAAGAAGGATTTTATGCAGAAAAATTGAAAGAATGAAATTGGAAGAATTAAAGGATTTTTTAGACGAAAAAGTGATTTTATACAATCGATTAGACTTTATTGAAACGGATCCCATTCAAATTCCGCATCGTTTTCAGTCAAAGGAAGACATCGAAATCTCTGGTTTTCTTGCGGCGACTATGGCTTGGGGAAATCGAAAAATGATTATCAATAAATTAAATGATTTGATGGATCGGATGGGCAATTCGCCTTATGATTTTGTGATGAATTATTCCGAAGAAAACTTCCCAAAAATCGAAACCTTCAAACACCGGACTTTGAATTCCATTGATTTGGATTTTTATCTGAAATCGCTTCGAAATATTTATGAAAACCACGGCGGATTGGAGTCTGCCTTTCAATTAAAAAAAACCGATACCGATAGTTTTCATGCCATTGAGAATTTCAGGGAAAAATTTCTGGAAATTCCACATCAGAAACGTTCCGAAAAACACCTTTCAAGTCCGGCCAACAACTCCGCTGCGAAACGGTTGAATATGTATCTCCGTTGGATGGTTCGCAATGATAATCAAGGAGTTGATTTTGGAATTTGGAAAAATATTTCAACTTCCCAATTGGTTTGTCCGCTCGATGTTCATTCGGGAAATGTAGCAAGAAAACTCGGCATTTTGACCCGAAAGCAAAATGATTGGAAAGCCGCTTCTGAACTGCATTTGAACTTGAAAAAATTCGACTCTGAAGATCCCGTCAAATACGATTTTGCACTTTTTGGGCTGGGTGTTTTTGAAGGTTTTTCAAAACTTTGATTACATTTGAAACCCTATGACGATTTTCCAACTTTTCAAAAACCTTTGGCCCTATGTCAAGCCCTATCGATGGCTTGTTTTCGGCGCATTGTTTTTAACCTTGATTGGCTCATTTACCGCTCAGGTAAACGCTTTGACGCTTCAATATACCGTCGATGAAGTAAACCGATTGGTCGAAAACGGACAAGGTTTAAAGTCCGGAATGAATATTTTGGTGACGATTACACTGATTTTATTGGGAAAAGAAATCCTGAACGTCATCATCACATTTGGACAAAAATTTTACGGCGAAAAACTCCGGATTTATGTTTCCCGTGATTTGGCACAAGCCATTGTGGACAAAATCCTGACGTATCGGATGGCTTTTTATACGGCTAATGATAATGAGTCAGGCAAGCTTCAAACCCGTATTGACCGAGGGATTGAGAGTTTGACGAGATTGGTTCAGAATTTTTTCATCAATATTTTACCGCTTTTTGCGAACTCATTTATCGCATTGATTTTAATGTTCAATGCCAATTTCTGGGTGGGATTTGTCGGGCTGATGATCGTTCCGGTTTATATTTTCATCACGATCAAACAAGCGCGAACACTGAGCGGATGGCGAAGAAATATGCGGAATTTCCGCGAAAGCAAAAGCCAGGGAATTGTCAATATCATTCAGTCGATTACAGTCATCAAATCATTTAACCGGGAAAAAATAGAGTCCGACAAACAAAATCAAATCCAATATGATCTGACGGAAAATCAGCTAAAAACTCAAAAAACAGGTTTTTTGTTCAACGGTGCCAAAACATTCATCGAACAAATCGGTGTGGTGATCATCATTATCTTGACTGCTTATTTGGTTTTGGACGGACAAATGAGCATCGGGATGATTATGTTTCACATTTTATTAT
>JAEWHB010000015.1 GCA_023388015.1 Bacteroidota bacterium | reverse complement strand
CTACAGGACTGCATTTTGAAGATATCAGGGTTTTGATGGAAGTCATCAACACCATTGTCAATCATGGCAATACGGTCATCATTATCGAACATAATCTGGACGTCATCAAACTAGCCGATCACATCATTGATATCGGTCCGGACGGAGGTGAAAAAGGCGGAAAAATCGTGGCGCAAGGCACACCCGAAGAAATCGTTAAAAATTCAAAAAGCATTACCGGGAAATTTTTGAAAGAGGAAATGAGGTAATATTTTCAAAAAGTCAGGTAAATCAGGGAAAATTGTATTTCAGCTTTAAGTGGAATTTAATTGGTTTCATCATTTTCCAGAAGATTGGTCTGCTGCGCTTGTTCCATCAAGCTTTGGGAAATTTCTTTTTTGTTTTTAATGCCCAATTTTTTCATCTCCAAACTCTGACTCATCAGATTTCCTCTTCCTTCCGAAAGCTGTTTCAAAGCATCGTTATAAGAGGATTTTGCCTGATCTATGTTCTTTCCTATTCGTTCCAGATTCTCCACAAAACTCACAAATTTATCATAGAGTTTGGCGCCGCGATTGGCAATTTCAATCGAATTCCGGTTTTGATATTCACGCTTCCACAAATCGGCAATGAGTTTTAAGGAAGTAATCAAATTGCTGGGATTGAGCAATAAAATCCTTTTGTCATAGGCAAAATTCCAAAGATTGGGATCGGCCTGCATGGCCGCAATATAAGCCGGTTCGCTTGGAATAAACATCATCACGAAATCCAATGATTTTCCATAATCGTCATAAGCCTTATTGGAAAGCTCAACGATGTGATTTTTGACCGAAGCCAAATGTTGATTCATTTTCAGTTGGATGATATCGGCATCATTTTCATCCCCCAAATCCGTAAAAGCAGTCAGAGAAACCTTTGAATCAATGATGACATTTCTTTCATCCGGATATTTCACCACGGCATCCGGACGCATTTTCTTACCGGTAAATTCTGAAAAAAGTGCCTGATTATTTGCATCGGTCAACTGATATTCCATGAAATATTCTCTTCCTTTCACCAAACCGGATTTCTCCAAAATACTTTCCAAAATCATCTCGCCCCAATTTCCCTGGGTTTTGGATTCTCCTTTCAAAGCACGCGTCAGTTTTTTAGCATCTTCCGAAATTTGTTGGTTCAGTTTCGCCAATTCTTTTACTTTTTCTGCCAATGAAAATCTTTCTTTATTTTCCTTCTCATAAGCTTCATTGACCCGGTTTTTTAATTCATTCATCTTTTCCTGAAACGGTTCGAGAAGCGTTTTCAGATTGGTTTGATTAAGTGCTGTAAACTTTTCCGATTTCTCTTCCAAAATTTTATTGGCCAAATTTTCAAACTGTAATTTTCCTTCTTCCTGAATCTTTTGGATTTCCTTTTTTTGGTTTTCCAACGAAAGATTAAGTGCCTCATTGATAGCAGAAAGCTCGGCGTTCTTGGCAAAAACATTTTGCTTTTCTGTTTGTAAAATTTCGATTTGTGAGGATTGTTTGGAATTAAGTTCCTTTTGTTCGTTCAATTGATTTTGCATCGACTGATGTTCCGCTGTAATCCTGGACAAATTATTTTTTATGTCGTTCAAGACTTGTGCTTGTTGTTGGTTAATGTTTTTTTCGGACGAAATCGTTTCGTTTAATTCTGTTATTTTATTTTTCGAATTCTCAAAATCAGATTGAATTTTAATGAATTCATTGTTGAGCCATTCATGTTTGCTTTTCGAAACCGAAGAAGCTCGCATTATTAAATACAAAATAACGGCTCCGATGATTCCGCCTGCTATGATTAATCCTAAAATATATATTGTCTCCATATCCCAAAATTACAAAATGAAAACGTCAAAATATGTCATCTCAATTTTGGGTTTGGGAATTTCCAGAATTATTATTCGAACTTTACTCCCAAAAAAATAATGTAGTTTTGCATTAAATTTAAAATTTTGCATTCAAACTTTGTAGATTACATCAAGATATATTGTAAAAGTGGAAACGGTGGTGCCGGTTCAGCGCATTTACACCGCGAAAAATTCATTGAGAAAGGTGGGCCAGATGGTGGTGATGGTGGTCGTGGTGGACATATCATCATGAAAGGAAATAACAATCAATGGACGCTTTTACCTCTTCGCTACACCCGACATTTGAAAGCTGAAAATGGTAAAAATGGTGGTTCTTCCCGCTCTACAGGAGCAGATGGAAACGATATTTACATCGAAGTGCCCATTGGGACGATTGCAAAAGACGAACAAGGGAATTTTCTGGGAGAAATTACAGAAAACGGACAAGAAGTAGTTTTGCTTCGCGGTGGAAAAGGCGGACTTGGCAACTGGCATTTCCGTTCGGCAACGCGACAAACACCAAGATATGCCCAACCTGGCTTACCAGGCGAAGAAATGCCGGTACTTCTGGAATTAAAAATTCTGGCCGATGTCGGTTTGGTTGGATTTCCTAATGCCGGTAAATCCACTTTGCTTTCGGTGGTTTCGGCAGCCAAGCCCAAAATAGCAGATTATGCCTTTACAACACTAACGCCCAATTTGGGAATTGTTGAATATAGAAATCATCAGTCTTTTGTGATGGCGGATATTCCGGGAATCATCGAAGGCGCTGCCGAAGGAAAAGGTTTGGGGCACAGGTTTTTGCGCCATATCGAAAGGAATTCGGTTCTATTGTTTCTCATTCCGGCTGATGCGGCAGATCATGCGAAAGAATATGAAATTTTGATAAACGAACTGAAAAAATTCAATCCTGAATTGCTCGATAAACATCGGATTTTGGCGATTTCAAAAAGTGATATGCTGGACGATGAACTGAAAGCAGCGATTTCGGAACTTCTACCAAAAGATATTCCCCATTTGTATATTTCTGCTGTTGCCCAACAAGGTTTGCAGGAGTTGAAAGATTTACTTTGGAAGGAGATAAATTCGTAGTTCGTTTTTCGAAGTTCGAAGTTCGTTTCATTAAAACTGAATGACGAACTTGATTTCGAATTAAAATAAAACCTTGTCAAGGTTATTTTCGAAGTGAAGATTAACCTTGACAAGGTTCAGATCGATTAAGCTTTCGGCAGAAAAACTTCAGCCATCATGCAACGTGCGCTTCCACCGCCCAAAGTTTCGATGGTATTTATATCTACCGCAATAATCGGATTGTATTTTTCAATGGCATCAATCTGATATTTCGTAAGGGAATCAAAAGCTGTTTGTGACATTACAAGGTATTTTGAAGTGCCCATTCCTCCTACTTGCAACATATTTCCGGCAAATTTGTGCATTTGTTCTTCGGTGATATCAATGATTTCTTTTCCGGTTTCCACAAGGGTATCGGCCACAAATTTCTTTTCAGCTTTATCATCAATAGATTCCAGACAGATGACAGCATATTCATCCGCCACGCACATCATCACATTGGTATGGTAAATTTGCATTCTTTCGCCGTTCACAGTTTGATTGGCTTCAAAAAGTACAGGAGTGTATTCAAAATCTTCACAAAATTCGATGAATAATTCTTCGTCGCTTCGTGGTGAAACCGCGGCATAAGCGATTTTATTTTCACGGTCGAGGATGATGCTTCCGGTTCCTTCCAAAAAGATTTCGTCTGACTCGGCATCGGTATAATCCATAATTTCTTCGGCTTCGAAACCTTTTTCGGCCAATAAATCCAAAACATCGTCTTCCCTCCTTTCCTGACGGCGATTTTGTGCAAACATCGGATAAAGCGCGATCATTTTATTTTCGTGAAAAGAAATCCAGTTGTTTGGAAAAATGGAATCCGGCGTGTGCGGATCAGGTGTATCCTGAAGGACAATGACGTTCACGCCATGCTCACGAAGTTTGGAAACCATATTTCGGAATTCGCTCAATGCTTTTTCCTGAACAGATTCTTGAGAATCCTCCGGTTTGCTTTGGAAATAATTGTTTACTGCCGTTTCTTCGTTGAACCGAAAATCTACCGGCTCAACCATTAATATGTGGTTTGTATATTGTTTGTTCATTGCGTTTAATGTTTCAAGTTTGACGTTTCAAGTTTTATAAAAATCAAATTTCAGCATTATAATTTGAATTCTTCTTCAATTATTAGATATTTTGACTCTAATCTGTTTACTAATTTTTCTAAGTCATCAACAGGTAATTTAATGACACTTTCAATTTCAGATTGACCATCGGAAATTAACAATTGTCCTACATTATCATTTTCATTATATATTTTAAATAAAAAATATAGATCGCTCATTTTCATAGACTTTACTGAGTCCTTAAACCAATTATAATCAGCGAAGTATTCGAGGTTTTCCTGCCCAAAATTGTAAACTTCTTTACCATAATAGTTCCATAATGAAATTCGCAGTAAAAAAACTCCAAATGAAAATGGAATTGCTAAAAATACAAAATGCATAAAATGCAATGGGTTTTCACCGTCACTTGTGGACATAATTGCCATTAATACAATAATCGGTAACAATAAAAACAAGAAGGACATTCCAAACGATAAAATCAAAACAAATAAAGATGGTTTTTTCACTTTCAAAATCAACCTATCATTTTCAAATTCAATTTGTTCAGATTTGATCATAATTACCTTTTATTAAAATTTTTCATCTCATCTCAATCGCTTTGATTTGTCATAATTTTTGTACCAAAAATATACGCCAAATCTTTTTTGTCTTTTTCATCCCCCGGATTGAAATCCGGGGCTTTTAACTTCTGATTAACGGCATCGTGGAGCATCTCAAAAGTCCACCCATGCGGGAAACGTTTCGGTAGGGAATTTCTTCTACGGTCATTCCCCAAACTTCTCGCATGTGGTTGTTCAGTCTTGTAAAATTTTTCTCTGAAACCACTACATCCGGCGAAATCGAAAAAACATTTGGACACATCCAATACATTTCTTCTTGGGTTACTTCAAAAACATTGTCACGCCCAAAAAGTGAAATCAGAATGTCATAATGCATAGGATTTAAAAATCCGTCTTTGTAAATAATCGCTTTGTTGTGTCCCACCGGTTGGAAAGTACAATCCAAATGAAGAATTCCTTTGTAAGGGTCAAAATCATCTTTCAGAAGTTCCATATCAATTACCCATTTATTGGGAAATAAATCTTTGAAAAACTGAACCGCTTCAAAATTGGTTCGGGCGGTTTTATAATTTTTATAATCGGATTGTTTGTAGCATCCCACAAACATAAATTCGTTCCACAAAATCACATCGCCACCCTCTACATGCACATTTTCCGGTACGTGCACCACTTTATCTTTGGCAATGGAACTTATGATGCGTTCGTAAGCTTCCTGTTCGTCGGCACGGTCGGGAATGATATTGGCAATGATAAATTTATCGTCGATGGCCATTCCCACGTCGCGCGCAAAAACCTGGTTACAATCCTCTAAAACCCATGGGCGAAATACCTGAACACCGTGTTTTTTCAGGACTTTTTCAAATTCGCTCATTTCAAAAATTATATCTTCCTCTTTCGGATATTGATTTAGTTTTACGCTTTCGTAAGATTTGGAATCATAAGTTTCTTCCAAAGTCGGTTCAGATCCCATAGAATTTGGGATTCCGAGTACAACTGCTTCGAGTTTTGATGTTTCATTCTTAACGTTAAGAATCATAATTTCTCTTATTTAAAACCAAATAGAGACAGAAAAATCTGCCTCTATCATCGGAATATTTCTAATTTTATTATTTCTCAATTCCGAGCACTTTCAAACCGTTTACGGTTGCAATATTGGCAAGTTCTTCCACATCGTAGAAGTGACAAGCTTCCAGCATCACACGAAGTTCTGTCCACAGATCTCCGTCAGAAAAAGGTTTGTAAATATCGTTGATGTTATCGGTACCAAAAGCCACACAAATTCCGGCCGGAATCATTTCATCCACAGGCGTCATAGAGTTATGGCTCGGCGCTAGTCTTTCGGTGCGGTTGTGATCGATCCAAGCCGTAGGACAAGAAATGATGTGCATATCGGCTTCTTTGATCAAATCATACAATTCCATGCGGTATTTTTTCGGATGGGCCGCAACTGAAATCGAGTGAACAGCTGTCACCTTCCCCTGCATTCCGTGTTCTATGGTTTTGCGTGCCAATTGTTCGGTTTCTTTTTCTTCGTCTGTATTGAACTGATCCACGTGTACATGAACCAATTTCCCTTTTTCCTTTGCAGTGCTCAAAAGGATGTCCAAATGTTCGTCTTCACGCCCAAAATCTTTGGCAGGAAGTCCGCCGATGATATCTACAAAATCTGAAGAAAGATCAAACCACTGACGGGCTTTCGGGTCGATTACCCCTTTCAAAACCTGATTGGCAAAACGGATTTCGATGTCCTTTCCATAATTTTCTCTCAATCGTTGCGCCGCAATCATACTGCGGTCTTCAATTACTTCATCCACATCAATAAAAGTCCCAACTGCCTGAGCACCTTGTTCCAAAAAGTGGTTGATGGCACGTTCCATACGTCCGTAAATGGTTTCGACAGAAGAATTTCTTTTCATATCATCCACCAAATGCCATTTTTCTTTCAAATAAGAATTGGTAAAGGAAAAAGTATCTTTTGTAAGCGAATAAGCACGGTCTAAATGGGCGTGGGTGTTTACCCATCCGCCTTTTTCTTTAATTCTTTCAAGTACAGCGTCTTTGGGGCTCATATTGTTTTGCATAATCTTTTGGAGTTTCCGCAAAAATAAGGAATTTAACGGAGGATAAAAACCCAAAGCGGATTTTTCAACCTGAATTTAAAATGATTTTTATCTTTGTGCGAACTAAATTATAAAAATGGATTCAAATACTTTGTGGACGGTGATCATTGCTTTGCTACCGGGAATTTTGGTGGCGGTTATTTCTTATGGATTAATTGACAAATTTCTGAAAAGCGAAACCCTAAGACGGGAAATCGAAGTTCGAAAAATAAATAATTCGCAAATCATTCCTCAACGTCTCGCTGCTTATGAGCGAATGGCTTTGTTTCTGGAAAGAATTAAACCCACAGGATTAACACGACGTGTTTCGCCTCAGTCCACCGCTAAAAATTATGAAGCCATTTTGATCCAAACGGTTCAGGGCGAATGGGAGCATAATTTGAGCCAACAAATTTATGTGAATCCCGACAGTTGGAAGTTGATTTATTCGGCTAAAAATGCCACCCAGAATTTCATCAGACAATGTGCAGCCGATTTAGGCGAAGATGCTACTGCTGCTCAACTGCAAGAGTACATCATCACAAAATCCATTTCTGAAAATCCACCATCCAATGATGCTTTGTTGAAACTTCAAGTGGATATTCAGGGGAATTTGTAAATAGTAATTTTAATCCAAGTTTATTTAAAGTGCTTTAATTAAGCAGCATCTTAAAATTGAGATGATAAAAATAAAAAGGGAAGCAATAAATGCTTCCTTTTCTTGTGATTGATTAAATAAAAATGGAGGATAAAAATCTACCGGTTCAAAGGTAAAGGAGATTTCACGTAGCGGCTGTTAATCAGTTTCAAAGTTTTGTTAATGAGTTGTTAAGTCGATACAATCTGGCTTAGGAAAGATTCTAAAATTCTTTATTAAACTTATATTTGAAACAGAATTTCATAAACTTTAGAATTCCGAACTTTCGTGAAAATCAATCGTTTAAATAGCATAATCCTCTTAGGTCTTGTAGCCACCATCGGGATTCTGATTGCGCAACTTGCTTGGACCTACAAAGCATTTACGCTGGAAGAAAAAAAATTCGCACAAAAAGTCCATGTGGCTTTGTTGGAAGTCGCACGTGAACTCTATGACGAAAACGACCATGAATTTACCACTAAAGGTTTGATTCAGAAAGTTTCAAATGACTACTATGTCGTAAATGTCAATGACCACATTGAACCCGCTGTGTTGGAACATTTTCTGAAAACGGAATTTATAAAATTCAACATAATTACCGATTTTGAATTTGCGGTTTATGACTGCGAAAGCGATGAAATGATGTATGGAAAATACATTTCGGTCAATGATAATTCCAATTCCAAAAAGGAAATCGAATTCGAAAAATACAATGATCTGGTTTATTATTTTGCCGTCCGTTTTCCACAGGAAAAATCTTATTTGCTCAGTTCGCTCACTTTCTGGCTGATTTTATCGGGTGTTTTGATGGGGATTTTGGTAATTTATGTGTATTCGATTTATACATTGATTCAACAAAAAAAATACTCCGAACTCCAAAGGGATTTCATCAACAATATGACCCACGAATTCAAAACGCCGCTCTCCTCTATTCTACTTGCTTCCCATTCGTTAAGCACTCAGAAAGTCATTCAGGAAAATGAAAAACTGAATACGTACGCTGAAATCATCACGAAACAAGGAAAAAAACTGAACCATCACATAGAGAAAATCCTCAATGTGGCGCGTAACGATGAATTTGCAATGGCACTGAATCACGTGAAATTAAATTTGAAAGAATCTTTAGAAAATGTAATTCAATCGGTACAGATAAAACATCCTGACGTAAAAATCTGCACCAATCTAAACCCTGAAATTTTTATAAATGCTGATGAGTTTCATTTTACAAATGTTGTCCAAAACATCCTCGACAACTCCATCAAGTACAGCGATGAAAATACTGAAGTTCAAATTAGTACAATCCAAATTAAAAAAGGAATTCAACTGAATTTTACCGATAATGGAATTGGAATTCCAGAGAAAAATATTTCATTTATATTTGATAAATTTTATCGGGTCTCTGACAAAAGAAACAATGAAGTGAAAGGTTTTGGACTTGGATTGTATTATGTAAAAAAAATCATTCAGCAACAAGGATGGAAAATTTCTGTCAGAAACAACGAAGATAAAGGCATAAGTATTTCTATTTTTATTCCTTATAAATAAACATGGTAAAACCAAAAATTCTATATGCAGAAGACGATGAAACGATTGCGTTTCTCACACAGGACAGTTTGCAGCCCGAATATGATGTGGTACATTGCCCCAATGGCCAAGCAGCACTCGAAACTTTCAAAAATGGGGATTTTGACATTTGCCTGCTGGATATCATGATGCCTAAAATGGATGGATTTGAACTGGCAACCAAGATTCGGAATTTAAATTCTGAAGTTCCCATCATTTTTATTTCGGCCAAAACATTGAAAGAAGACCGTATTAAGGGATTAAAAACTGGTGCCGATGATTATTTAATAAAACCTTTTAGCATTGAAGAATTGATGTTGAAAATCGAAATTTTCCTGAAACGTTCACAGAAAACTTCTGCCCCTTCCAATACTATTTACAAAATCGGAAATTGTGAATTTGATGCGAAAAATTACACCGTAACTTGTCAGAATAACACCGTATCCCTTACCCAGCGAGAGGCCGAACTTTTGATTTTTTTTAATCATAACAAAAACACAGTCCTCAAACGCGAAGAAATCCTGAAAGCACTTTGGGGCGAAGACGATTATTTTATGGGACGAAGTCTGGATGTTTTCATTTCCCGATTACGGAAAATATTTGCCGAAGATGATTCGGTAAAAATCGAAAACCTACATGGAATCGGGTTTAAGTTTCGGGTGGATTAAGAGAAGTTCGATATACGATGTTCGAAGTTCGTAATTCGTAATTCGAAAATAAAAATACCCCGACGGACTTACGTCCAACCGAGGTATAAAGAAAAAAGTGGAATTTTTGCCGGTGACTGGGGCCATATATTATGGTGGCTGGGGCTCTCGAAGCCACGGAATTTTATTTATTTCTCCTGAACATATCCTTTTTCGTTGGCAAATTTCAGAACGGCATTGGTAATCGCAACTCCCAAATCCGTGTCGGTTTCTCCGCGATTGACCAATTCATTTTGAATGAATTTTTCACGTTCTGTATTGAGTTCCAGGATTTCTTTCTGGATTTTATTGCGTTCATTGGACATTTGTTCAACTTCAGCTTTCAGTTGGGCATTGCTCATTTTTCGGTATTTTTCCGGAAGCGTCGATTTATCGATCTTGCTCAAATCCGCTTCTTTCATTTCCACCGCATCCACCAAATCCCAACCGGCATTGGAATAACCGTAATTGGCTTTGGCAGCGGCACGTGTGATTTTATTTTCCTCGCTCATTTCGGCTGCCATCATATCTTGCCTTTCCTGACGTGCTTTCATCGCTCCGCCTTGTGTTCCAAAATAAATGTAAGTATTGTTGAGTCTTGTATTACACTCGTCAATCCGTACGTCGTAAGGAGTTGGAATGTATATCACTTTTTGGTTGTGATCGATGAAGAAATATTCGCCTTTTCCTTTGTCGGCACCGTCTTTCCACATTCCGCTTTGTCCTGAATAATCATCTCCGCAATGGATTGTATTGACATAAATTCCTTTTTTAACCGCATCTGAAATCGCTTCTACATAATTGACCTGACCTTGCGTAAAAGGTTCGTTTCCGGCGATGTAAATCAATTTCATACTGTTTTTATTGTTGTCCCATTTCAGTTCGTTGGTAGAAGTTCTGATGACTTGTCCGCAATATTCCGAACCGCCGTTGGTGCGCAAAGCAAATAATTTCTCGGACAATAAATCCAAATCGGAAGTCAAAGGCGTTACTTGTCGGATGTATCCGCCATCGGCCGGAAGTCCGTCGTTGCCGTATTCATAAAGACTGATTTCGATGATGGGTTTTCTGCCTTCGTAGCGCAGTGTGGTCAGCGTATTGACTATGTTCCAAAGCCGGGATTTGGCTTGGTCAATCAATCCGTCCATACTGCTGGAAGTGTCCAATAATAAAGCAACCTGAATTTTTTCCTGAGTAAATGTTTCTTTCTCCAAAGATTCATTTGACACAAGCAGATTTTCTTTTGGTGTTTCCGGTAAATGAGCGCCTGAAAAAAAGAAGGCTGTTCCCAATGCAAATAATAAAGTCTTCATATCTATAAAATTTTCGTTTCTATAGATATTGATGCAAAGGATTTGAAAATGGTTGGATGATTGAGGGAATTTAGAATTAAGAATTTTAAATTAAGAATGTAAATTATTGTAATTTAATTAATTACAGATAATTTTTTAAATGGTCAATGTTTACTTGAGTAATGGAATCTTTTGCATATTTTTTTGACAAATCCAATAATACAGCCAATAGTTTGGTATGGTGCGAAGAAGGGGAAGTTGTATTCACCAATGCAATGGTATCTTTCTCGTAAATGCTTGTATAAAATTCAGCTCCATCCATCATTTCCACCCGTTTTCCTTTATATCCTGCTTTTTTAAATGCTACCCACTCATTTAAGATTAACTGTTCTTCTTTCTCTGTAATTTTTGTGTGAAAATTTTTGGAAGAATGTTTCTTCATAAATAAATATAAATGATGTTCTCTTTCTTCTTCCGGAATTTTATAATAATCATCAGTCCTAAATAATTGCTGGGTTATTTGGAAGAAATATAATTCTCTATCTCGGGTATTGTAAGAAATTGAATGAGCCTGAAAAAAAGAGGGAAATATTTTAAAATTAATCATGTGCAAATCATCACTATTTACGACAATCGATGAGTCAATACTCTCAACATCGCGCTCCGCCTCTATTAAAAATTTATCTTTTTTAGAAATTGGATTTTCTAAGGGAAGTTCTTCAGAATCTTTATTTGAATTTTCACAACTCCAAACTAAACAAAAGGTTATAAATAATAGTAGGAAAGTTCTCATAAAGGGTTTTCAATCATAACTCATTTTAGTTCTTTTTATTACAAAAAAAGCCGGATAAATCCGGCTCAATATAAAATATAAAATTATGAAAAGATTATTTCTTAACCGGAAATTCCAGGTTTGAAACAATGGTAATTTCGTTTCCGACTACTGCGGCAGGGAAATCGGTTCCTACTCCGAAGTCGTTTTTATTGATTTTTCCTTTGACGGTAAATCCGAGTGTGTTTTCTTTGGACATCGGGTTTACGACCATTCCGTTGTAGAAAGCTTTTAGGGTTACTTTTTTGGTGACACCATGAAGGGTTAAATCGCCTACCAATTCATATTCGTTTCCGATTTTTTTGGTAAATGAAGTCGAAACAAATTTCAAATCCGGGTATTTGGCAACATCAAAGAAATCGGCCGATTTCAGGTGATTGTCACGCGCTTCTACACCTGTATTTACTGAAGCTACTTTTGCAGTAACCGTAAATTTGGCGTCAGAAAGATCTTCTTTAGTATAGCTAATTGTCACATTGAAATCAGTAAAATTACCTTCCACTTGTGAAATCAGTAAGTGATTGGCTGCAAATCCCAGTTTGGAATGGTAAGGATCATTTGTTAAAGTTTGTGCTGAAAGGAAGCCTGATACGAGCATCAAGACTGATAATAAATATGTTTTCATATCTCTAATTTTTTGATTTATACAAATTTAGGACTTATAAACCGTCTTAGTACTTGACTTATGATAAGAATTTGATTTTTAAAGTATTTTATTCATTTTCAAATATTCCCTACTTTTGCAAAATGTTTTCAGCAAACAAAACAGTCGCTTTTCACACGCTCGGATGTAAATTAAATTTCTCCGAAACTTCCACCATTGCCCGAAACCTTTTGGACAACGGTTATCAGCGGGTGGATTTTTCTAAACATTCTGACGTTTATGTAATCAATACTTGTTCGGTAACTGCAAATGCCGACAAGGAATGCCGTACGATTGTGAAAAATGCAATGAAAGCCAATCCCGAAGGATTTGTGGTAGTTGTGGGTTGCTATGCGCAGTTAAAACCACAGGAAATCGCCGAAATGGAAGGCGTGGATTTGGTTTTGGGCGCAACTGAAAAGTTCAATATCGTCGATTACCTTGACGATCTCAACAAAGAAAACAATGCCATCGTTCATTCCTGCGAAATTGAAGAAGCCGATTTCTATGTGGGCTCCTACTCGATTGGCGACCGAACTCGTGCCTTTTTGAAAGTTCAGGATGGATGTGATTATAAATGTACATATTGCACGATTCCGTTGGCGAGAGGAATTTCCCGTTCGGACACGATGGAAAATGTAATAAAAAATGCGCGTGAAATTGCAGAACAAGGCATCAAAGAAATCGTTTTGACCGGTGTAAATATCGGGGATTACGGCAAAGGCGAATTTGGCAATAAAAAACACGAACATACTTTTTTGGAGTTGGTTCAGGAATTGGACAAAGTAGAAAACATTGAAAGAATCCGTATTTCATCAATTGAACCCAATTTACTTCGAAACGAAACCATCGAATTTGTTTCGAAATCAGAGCGTTTTGTGCCGCATTTTCACATTCCGCTACAGTCCGGAAGTGATGTGATTTTGAAGAAAATGAAACGCCGATATCTGACTAAATTGTATCGGGACCGAATTGAAAAAGTCAGAGAAGTGATGCCACATGCCTGCATTGGCGTAGATGTCATCGTCGGATTTCCAGGTGAAACCGAAGAATTATTTATGGAAACTTATCATTTCCTGAATTCTTTGCCAATCAGTTATTTGCATGTATTTACTTATTCTGAGCGAGATAATACTGAAGCAATTGATTTCGAAGGAATTGTTCCGCAAAACATACGGAAACAGCGAAATAAAATGCTGCGGATTCTGTCCGAGAAAAAACGCGTGGCTTTTTATCAGTCCCAATTGGGAACCACTCAAAAGGTCTTGTGGGAATCTGACAACAAAAAAGGTAAAATGCACGGCTTTACCCAAAATTACGTGAAAGTAGAAACGGATTTTGACGAAGAACTGATCAATCAAACTGAAATGGTGGATTTGGTTATGTTAAATTCGAGCGGAAATGTAAGTGTTTCAAGAAAAAATCTTCAGGTTTTAGCGGGCGTTTAAATGAAAATCTATCAGATAAGCGGATTAGGCGCCAATGACAAAGCGTTTAAATATTTGAAAATCAATCCTGAATTTGAGTTGATACCGATTCCCTGGCTCCAACCCGAAACCGGAGAAAGCCTTGAACACTATGCCGAAAGAATGGCCGAAAGAATCGACACAAACGAAGAATTCATTCTGATGGGACTTTCATTTGGCGGAATCATC
Source organism: Bacteroidota bacterium (assembly GCA_023388015.1). Lineage (GTDB taxonomy): Bacteria > Bacteroidota > Bacteroidia > Flavobacteriales > Weeksellaceae > Moheibacter. Next base: position 356 of record JAEWHB010000015.1, on the reverse strand, counting down.
GCCCAGGAAATGAATCGTTTTTTGAATCCCAAATTAAATATTCTGATTTCGACTGTAAAATCCCGACAGGAATTGCCATCGATTATGCGATTTTCTTCGCATTCGCATCTCCATAAGCTCATTCCTCCGAAATTTATTTCTTCAGACAACGGAATTTCTTATGCCGTTTTCAGGAAAATTTACAATGCCAAACTTCCCGATATCAATGAGTTTTTTGAATTCCGTGATCCCTATTATCTGAAATGGTCCATTAATCAAATCGTTAACTGGAAAAATAATGTGGAGATGGGAAATTTCGTTCACATTCACGGCAACAAAGATCTTGTTTTCCCGATTTCCAAAATAAAAGATCCACT
>JAEWHB010000149.1 GCA_023388015.1 Bacteroidota bacterium | reverse complement strand
AAATGATGAAAGAATTCAATCCGAAATCACCCAAATCATTGATGTTGCGTACACATTGCCAAACATCGGGTTGGAGTTTGACCGAACAAGAACCTTACAATAATATTACCCGGACTGCCATTGAAGCCATGGCAGCTGCTTTGGGCGGAACCCAATCTTTGCACACCAACGCTTTGGATGAAGCCATTGCTTTGCCTACTGATTTTTCGGCGAGAATTGCCCGAAATACCCAATTAATCATTCAGGAAGAAACCCAGATTTGCCGAACGGCTGATCCGATGGCCGGAAGTTATATGATCGAAGCCCTGACCGGGCAAATGATGGAAAAAGCTTGGGAATACATCGAAGAAGTTAAAGAATTGGGCGGAATGACCAAGGCCATCGAAGCGGGAATTCCCAAAATGCGGATTGAGGAAGCGGCTGCGAAAAAACAAGCCAAAATCGACATTGGAGAAGACGCCATCATCGGTGTGAATTCTTATAAATCCAAATTGGAACAAGAAGATTTGGAAATTCTGGAAATCGACAATACAGCAGTTCGACAAAGTCAGATTGCGAGGTTGAATAAAATGAAAGGCGAAAGAGATTCGGAAAAAGTAAAAGAAATTCTGGCTCAACTGACCGAAGCCGCAAAATCCGGAAAAGGAAATTTGTTGGAATTGTCGATTGAAGCCGCAAGAAGACGTGTAACTTTGGGTGAGATTTCCGATGCTTTGGAAAGTGTTTTCGGTCGTCACAAAGCCCAAACCAAATCCATTCAAGGAGTTTATGCTATGGAAGCCAATCAAAATACATCATTTGCAGAAGCAAGAAATTTAGCCAATCAGTTCGCAGAAAAATTTGGTCGAAGACCCAGAATTATGGTGGCGAAAATGGGACAAGACGGACACGACCGCGGCGCAAAAGTAGTGGCAACGAGTTATGCCGATATGGGATTTGATGTGGACATTGCGCCGCTTTTCCAGACACCGGCAGAGGTTGCCAAACAAGCCGTGGAAAACGACGTACACATTTTGGGAATTTCTTCATTGGCAGCCGGACATAAAACTTTGGTTCCGGAAGTGGTGGAAGAATTGAAAAAATACGGACGTGAAGATATGTTCATCGTGGTGGGCGGTGTGATTCCGCGACAGGATTATGATTTCCTTTACGAGCACGGTGCGCACGCGATTTTCGGGCCGGGAACCAATTTGGCAGATTCGGCGATTGAAGTTTTGAATAAATTTTTAAAGGATTAAGCTTCTATGGGAAAGTTTTACCGGATTTCAATCAATACCCTAAAATTTCTCTGCCTAGTTTTTATTGCTTGGTTTGCGGTGTATTTCCTTTTGGGAGATAGGTTTTCCATCTACTTTACCGATCGGGGTTTCGCTTCATGGTTCCCTCAGATTTTGGTTTTTTTATCGGCCGCATCTATTTATGGGATTTTTATTTTGGAGATAAAATCATCCCGAAAAAAATGGCAAAACATCCTGCTTTTCATCGGAGGTTTTTTCTTTGCATTGATTCCTTTTGTAACGTATCACGGTTATTTTCAATACCAATGTGAAGTCTGGAATTATGAAATAAAATCAGAAAAAACCTTGTATATCAATAACTTAAATCAAAATGAAACGGTGAAAGTTGTGAACTCAATTTGTACAAACGAGGAGTCGGAAGTCAAAACCGACACTGTTTTTTCTAAGCAGTTTACACCTTATTTCGAATTAAATGATGAGGTAAAAATTAAGAAAGTGGAGAAATCCGATTGGACGGTTTTCAGATAAATACTTTTTCTTTCGTTTTTGTATCTTAGCATAAAGTTTTGGTTATGGATATTCAATCAACAAAATTGGAATTAATTCAATATTTATTAAACACAAAAAAAGAGTCTATGCTCTTGAAGATAAGGGAATTAATTCTTCAGGAAAAAGAAGAAATCATTGGGTATTCCGGAAATGGAGAGCCACTTACAATCGAAATGCTGAATGCTAAATTAGAAAGAGCCGAGAAAGACTATCAAGCAGGAAGACTTACTACTGACGAAGATTTGGAAAGAGAAATTGAGAATTGGTAATGGCCAAGAAGAATTATAAGGTAGTTTGGTCTGATGAAGCGAAGTCAGATTTGAAGGACATCTATAATTATATCAAAAATAAATCTCCACAAGGAGCAAAAAGCGTTATTTCGGATATCCGAAATGCTCCAAAAGCGATTCTCTTTTCCCAGCAAAATGAACTTGAGCATTATAATAATGCTTATTACAGGATTATCGTTCGAAATTATAAACTGCTTTATCGAGTATATGAGAATAAAAGGGAATTAGTCGTCTATGTGGTTTTCGACGCACGTCAATCTCCTGAAAAATTAATCGGTAAATAATTTTCCCAATTCTCCTTACCTTTAAATTTCAAAACGAACTCCATGCGCACTGAAAAAGAAAAGCAGTTAAGGAAACACAAACGCATTGCGACGGGATTGTTCTTTCTGATGGCGATTGTGTATGGACTGATGGTTTACCTTCGACATATTTCACCACAGACCTGGATGGGCTACGTCGAAGCTTTTTCTGAAGCCGGAATGGTTGGAGCCTTGGCCGATTGGTTTGCGGTTACGGCGCTTTTTCGACATCCGCTGGGAATTCCGATTCCGCATACCAATTTGATTGAACGAAAGAAAAACGACTTGGGCAGAAACCTCGGCTCCTTTGTGAAAACCAATTTCTTGAGTCCGAAGAACATTCGGCCTTACATTGAAAAATTAGATGTGATAAAATTCGTATCGGATTGGCTCAATAAACCGAGCAGTCGTGAAATCCTGGGAACTGAAATTCTGAATCTGATGAAGAAAATCATCCACGACCTGGATGATGAAGAAGTACGTGGGTTCTTGGCAAGAAAAGGTTCGGGGATATTGAAAACCATTGATTATCAAAAAATTACTTCGTCAGGAATTCATTATATGGTGGAAAAAGGCGAACACATCAAACTGCTCGAAACCATTTTACCGCAACTTCGCGAATATGTGGAAGAAAGCCAGGAAATGATTCGCGAGCGAATCAGCGAAAACCGTCCTTTTATTTCGTTTTTGGCTGGAAAAAGGATTTCGCGTGAAATGACAGATGGGATTGCTAAATTCATCGAAGAAATCGAATTGGACAAAAATCATTTTGTTCGTCAAAAACTGACGGAAAATCTGGAGAAATTCGCCAGTGATTTATTGGTTGCTCAGGATTGGGAAGAAAAATTCAATCAATTGAAAACCGATTTGATTTCCCCTGAAAATTTAAATGAATATGCCGACGATGCTTGGGAATCGGTAAAGAAAGTCTTGGAAGAAAATCTAGAAAACCCCAATTCAGGACTGCATCATTACCTGAATAAAAACATTCAAAAGCTGTCGGAATCTTTAGAAAACGATGAAGAATTGAAATTAAGGCTGAATAAATGGATCCGTCATTTTTTATACCGAATGATTTTGAAAAACAGCGAAGAAGTTCAGACTTTAATAAGTAAAACCGTTGCCGGCTGGGAGGGTAAAGAGTTGAGTAACAAGCTGGAACTGGAAGTAGGGAAGGATTTGCAATTCATTCGTATCAACGGAACTTTGGTCGGCGGATTGGTGGGATTGGTGATCCATACGGTGACACAGCTGTTTATTTCTTAAAAACTATTTTGCACAAAAGCTTGGATTTATGCTTGTAAATGCTATTTTTGTATGCCTTATAAATTAAATA
>JAEWHB010000127.1 GCA_023388015.1 Bacteroidota bacterium | reverse complement strand
AAGAAGTTATGAAAATTGAAATCTGGAGCGATGTAATGTGTCCTTTTTGTTACATCGGGAAAAGAAATTTTGAAATGGCACTGGCTGATTTTCCTGACAAAGATAAAATCGAAGTCGAATGGAAAAGTTTTCAGTTGGATCCGACTGTTCCCGAAGTGGCGACCGAATCTCAGGAAGATTATCTGGTCAAAAGAAAGGGAATGAGTCGCGAACAAGTACAGGGAATGTTGGCAAATGTTACCGAAATGGCGCGTCAGGCCGGATTGGAATATCATTTGGACAAATCGGTGATGGTAAATTCCCAAAAGGCACATCAGCTCATTCAATTTGCGAAAACCAAAGGTTTGGGCGATGAAATGGAAGAAGTTTTATTCCGTGCTTTTTTCACTGACGGAAAAAACGTTGCCGATTTGGAAACGCTGAAAGAATTAGGAAAAGAAGCCGGTTTGGACGAAAAAGAATTGGAGTCGGCATTTACCGATGATCAATTTAAATACAAAATGAATCAAGACATTCAGGAAGCGAGAAGCATCGGTGTGACGGGTGTTCCTTTTTTTGTTTTTGACCGAAAATATGGCGTTTCGGGTGCACAACCTTCCGAAGCTTTTTTAGATACTTTGAGCAAATCTTTCACTGAATGGCGAAAAGAAAATCCTGAAATAAAATTGGAAATGTCACAAGGACAAAGCTGCAGTACCGACGGAACTTGTGATTGATTTTAGTGTCAATTTCTAATTAAACATTAAGGAAAATTGAAACTTCATTTTTATTAAAAAGCGATAAGATGCTGTAAACAGCTTAAGAAGAATGGATTGTTTTAAATTAACCTTGACAAGGTTTTTGCATTTATAAAAACTCCGTAGGAGTTAAAGCTTTATAGCCCCGAGCTTAAGCTCGGGGTAATTTGGAAAATATAAAGTTTTGGCGTGTGTTTTTGCTTCGGCAAAAACCATGACAAAACGAAGGATTTATTTTCCTTTCAATTTCTTCATAAATTCAATAAAAGTAGGGCGCATTTCGGAAAATAATTCATGGTCTTTGTTTTTCATCATCACATCTCCAAACAGTTTCAGACCTACGGCAAACTGAACCGTTTGGGATTTATCTTCAAACAAATCTTTTTCGGTTAGAACATCTACGATGTTGAATACATCATCATGATTTTGGAATAAAAACTCAATCGGTTCTTTGTCCACTTTTTCTCCTTTATTGTCGGTTAGGTATTTGAAAATTACTTCGTATTCATGAAATCTTTTCGTACTCATATTCAATTAATTAAATTAAAATTATTAAACCCTCAAGTTAAATAATTAAACAAGAATTTAAAAGGAGAATTATCAGGTTTTCTGAGCCTTTTTGCTTTAAATCGAGCGATTTAATTTAGGAAAGAACTGAAGTATCAAACTAAGTTAGTGGATTCAATTATTCGATCATTCAGAACTTATTCATTCATTCATTCATTCATTCATTCATTCATTCATTCATTTAACAGCATCCAGATAAGCATCTATCTTTTCGTTTGGAACCGCGACTGACAAAACATAATGTTTAATTTTCCAACCATCTGTCGTCAAAACCACCACGCCAGAGCCGCGACAGACGCCCATCCAGGTGTCAAGTGTTTCGTCAAACCAAGCCAATTTACCGTCGGAATGAAGGTAAACATTCCGGTTTTTCTTTTTGAAATCCCAAGCAGAATCTCTTTCAAAAAATTCTTTGGCCCAAACTTTCATTTCATCGCGCTTCCAGTCTTCATTTTCGTCGGTGCCAATGTAGTGGGCGTCTTCGGTCATCGAACCGAAAAAAATATTTTCATCCGCTACAGCTGCGGCACGGTGCCAGTTATCCAAAAGCTGATGGATATCTTCACTGGCCGATTGTGCGTTTAAAAACCAAAAACAGAAGAGCAAGGGAATGGATAAGTAAGTTTTCATGACTTTAATTTTGAGTAACTCAAATTTAGTGAATTGAAGAATTCAAAAATTTATTTTAATGAGATTTAAACGGTGGGATTTAAAAATTATAGCAAATTCAATTATTAAATCATTCATTCAGCCTCCACCAAATTCAGTTTATAAAATTCATCGGCAATTTTCCGGTCATTGGAAAGTCGCGGCACTTTGTTTTGTCCACCGAGTTTGCCCTGTGATTTCATAAATTGATTAAAACCTTCTTTTTTAATTTTTGAAATTTTAAGGGTTTGAAGAATATTCCCCGAAATCAAATCATCATAATAAGAATTAAAACTTCTTAGGTTTTTGTCCAATTCTTGACGAAATAATTCCAAATTTCCCGGTTCTTCCGCAAACTCCACAAACCATTCATGATAGGGAAGTCCTTCGTCCGGATTGACTTCTGGTGCGACTGTGAATTCCGAAACTTTGGCCGGATATTTTATCAAAGTTTTTTGCATCGCTTGTTCGACTTCGTGCGCAATGACGTGTTCGCCAAAGGCCGACGTATAATGTTTAATTCGTCCCGAAACCACAATCCGATAAGGTGAAAGACTGGTAAACCGAACCGTATCGCCGATGTTATAGCCCCAAAGTCCGGCGTTTGTGTTGATAATCAGTACATAATCTTTATCGAGCTCCACGTCCTGAATCGAAATTCGGCTTGGATTTTCATCAAAAAATTCGTCAGCCGGAATGAATTCATAAAAAATTCCGTGGTTCAGCAACAATAATAAATCGTTGGCTTTGACCGAATCCTGAAATCCGATGAAACCTTCCGAAGCAGGATAGGTCTGAATTACGTCCAGATCTTCGCCGATGAGCTCAATCATTTTTTCCCGATAAGGATTGTAATTCACGCCGCCGGTAACCAAAAGTTGGAGATTGGGAAAGATTTCTTTTATATTTTTTTTGCCTGATTTTTCAATTAATTTTTCAAAATACATCACCAGCCAGGGCGGAATTCCCGAAATCAGCGTCATATTTTCAGTCATGGTTTCTTCAACCACTTTATCGACTTTGGTTTCCCAGTCTTCGATGCAGTTTGTTTCCCAGCTTGGCATTCGGTTTTTCTGAAGGTATTTCGGAACGAAATGCGCCACAATTCCCGAAAGACGTCCGACGTTGATGCCGTTTTCTTTTTCCAGTTCGGGGCTTCCCTGAAGGAAAATCATTTTACCTTCCACAAAAGCCGATTTTCCGGTTTCCCTCATATAATTCAGCAAAGCATTTCTTGCCGATTTTATATGATAAGGCATTGATTCTTTTGAAATTGGAATGTATTTGGAACCCGATGTAGTGCCGGAAGTTTTGGCGAAATAAAGCGGTTTCCTTTTCCAAAGTACATCGGATTTTCCATTTCGGATTAAATCGATATAGGATTTCAAAGCTTCATAATCCCGGATGGGAACTTGGTTTTTGAAATCTTCATAAGTTTGGATTTTCTCAAATCCATGATCTTTTCCGAATTGGGTTTGTTTTCCGGTTGAAATTAATTCACGGAAGATTTTAGTTTGAGTTTCAACAGGATGTTTGATCCATTTCTCTTCGCTTTTGGAATTAATTCCGGCAAAAATTCTAGCTATTTCTGATTTGAATCCCATTTAAAAAACGATGTATTGTTGCGGATCTACCGGCGTTCCATCAATCCAGAGTTCGAAATGGAGATGCGGCCCGGTGGTGAGTTCTCCGGTATTCCCAACCGCAGCAATTACTTCACCTTTTTTGACTACTTCTCCCATTTTTTTATAAACCGTCAAAGCATGTTTATAAACCGAAATCATTCCGCGCTGATGTTGAATGACAACTACATAACCTGTGTCGGGAGTCCAATCGGTGAAGATGACGGTTCCCATTGCTACCGATTTGATGGCTTCGCCCTGCTGAGCGGCAATATCGATGGCCATATGGTTTTCTTCGGTTTCGTATCCGGCTGTGATCATTCCTTTCAATGGTGTAAACAAAAGGTTGCCGGATTCCTGACTGTCCTGATTGCCTTGTACGCTGAAAAGTTCTTCTTGTTCCACTTCCTTTCGAAGTTCAAGGTCGTCTTCCGTCGGAGAAAGATCGATTTTGCTCAGATCAACGGCCACGGTAATTGGCGTTTGCATAGTGTCAATTTCAGGAATCGGAACTTCGCCACTCAGTATGGCGCGCAGGTTTTTGATGTAAATATCGTTGGCTTTGGTTCGTGTTTCCAATTCTTCAATCTGATTGGTCAGGTTCAGTATTTCTTCTTTGTCCTGAACATTGATTTGTTTTTCAGATGGCAGAATGTAATCGTGCAAAGGCGTATAAAGAAGCGTCAGCGTCGTACATGCAATGGTGAAGAAAGTCATTAGTGCAATGACTACCAGTACGTTCATTCTGTTTAATCGAAATGAAAATTGTTCCTCCTGCGATTCTTCATTGAGAATGATCAGGGTATGTTTTTGCAACAATTTCCGGAGTATATTTTTTTTCTTTTTGACCATTGATTAATAAATGCAAATATCTGAATAGATTTTAAATCTATCATACAAGATTTTTTTAATTAATGCGTTTTTATTGTAGTTTTGTCGGGATTGGATAACTTATGAAAAAGAAATTAATAGCATTTGCATGTTTGGGATTGTTGGTGAGCTGTTCTGTTAAAAGAGATTCGGCCAAAAACAGAGCTTTCCACAATACAACTGCCTGGTTCAATACTTTGTTCAATGCGGAAGAAGAAATGGACAAAA